>CAZNXD010000063.1:0-8200 GCA_964576935.1 uncultured Pirellulales bacterium
TTTGCCTTTCGTATTCTTTGTGTAACAGCTCATAGATCTGACCGTCTGCCTGCTTTAATATCTCGAGCAATCCGCTGTGATAACCCTCGCAGCCGCTTAGCCTCTCATACTCCCGCGTTATCAGTTCATAGACCTTTTTGCTCGATTTACGGCGGTCCGTCTGCCTTCTGTACCTGTCCAGCAACATCCTTGTTCCTTCTTCCAATCCTTAAAACAGAGGCTTGAAAAGCCTCACTATGTCATTAAAAGTAAGATATAGTGCAAACACCACAACCAGAACCACTCCCACATATACCATACCGGCCTGGATCCGTTCATTGACCGGTTTTCCTTTTATCTTCTCGATGCCTAAAAGAACAACATGTCCGCCGTCGAAAGGTAAAATCGGAATCAAATTAAAGACGGCTATAAAGGCATTAATCAATCCCAGAAAGTAAATATAGTAAGTTAAAGGTTTGCTTTTGACAATATCATAACTGATTTTAACTATACCAACAGGCCCCAAAAAGTTCTTCGGGCTAACCTGTCCGCCGAAAAACTGCCTTAGAGTCAAAGCTGCGTGTTTGACGTAACCGGCCATTTCATAAAAGCCCATACCAATCGCGATAAGAGGTCCCTCGGCCTTGTAAATTCTTTCCAACAGCTCAAAAGGTATAGCCTCTTCCATTACGCCCTTGATAGTAACCAATTTATCGAATTCTCCAACCGGTAATTCAGCCTGTCCGGTATCACTCTGCTGGTTTTGCCATTTAATTGAGATATTCGGGCCGGAAGTATTGCGGAGCTGCTCAATGACATCGAAAAAGCTCTCGACTTTTTTCCCACCGACCGAAACTATTCTTGCGCCACGTTCGATAGCGAGTTTTTTCGCAATTTCTTCACTTTCTATGGTTTTTGCTACCACCGGCCTGTTCAGGTCAAGACCCACAACAATCCCGATAACCGTTCTGTTGCTTACTGTACGCGGAATCACCTGCACTATGTTTTTCTGCTCAAGGCCGCTTTCATCGATTCGCAATACCTTAATGTCCAGTTTTTTGTCGCTGTGCTCATTAGTAACTTCACGCATCTCAATGTAGGTCGGATAAGCCACATCACCGATATTCGTAATTACATCTCCAAGTTCGAACTCCCGCTCACCCGCGTATTCAACATCCGGCAAAATCATAGTTACTTTCAGTGCCGGAACCATGGAATATATATGCGACAATCCTGATTCGCTGTTGGCATCAATTGCGCTTGGAAGGTACTCGATACCAATCTCGGATTCGATGAGCCGGCTCTTTTCGTCACCTTTTGATTGACGGCTGGCGAGTAAAGTCACAGTTGGTTGGTATAATTGCCCCAGCTCATCCATGAGGTCAAAGTAATCCTTAACATCTCTGCCGTTAACCGAGACAACACAATCGCCGCTCCTTAAGTGCGTCCTTTCGACAAGTTCCGCGGCACTATCTTCTGAAAGACTTGCAATAGTCAGGCTGCTGGGATAACCAACACCAAAAACCTTCAGCGTTTCTCCAGGTAGTTGCTTAGCGACCAGTTCCAAGTCCACAACAGACCCATCACGTTTTTTGACCGTTACCGGAATCGATTTGCCTTTTGCCGAAAGCCCTGCCGCTTCGAATATATGCATAAACTGCAGATTAAACTCTCTGCCGTTTATCACGATAAACTCATCACCCGGTTCAAGTCCTGCCCGCTGGGCAGGCGAATTGGCCCAGACATCTCCAACCACCGGAGGAATAAGGCTGACTCCTTTGAGAAATACACCGATAAAAATTACCGCAGCGCAAAGGACGTTAAATAATACCCCGGCAATAATCACCGCCATGCGGACACTTACCGGCTTATTCGCATAAGATCTTGGGTCATCAGTAGCCTTGACTTCTCCAATGTCCTCCTGGCCGAGCATCTTCACATATCCACCGAATGGAATCAGGCCGATTCGATATTCTGTCTCTCCCGGCTTACATTTACCGCCCAACTTGAAGCTTAATAGGGATGTTAGTTGACCTCCTTCTTCTTTGGGAGCTCCCGGCAGAATCTTCACCAAGTAACCCTCGGTAGTCCTTTTGATTGTTGCCAATACCGGCGGAAAGCCTATTGAAAATCCCTCAACGTGTATATCCATGAGTTTAGCCGCGGTAAAATGTCCAAGCTCATGAAATAACACAATCAGGCCTATACCGAGAATCGCCAATAACACCGCACCAAACGCCTTGATCAAAGCTACCGCTCCTATGGCGATGCCTGCCAACAAAAGCAGCAATAAACCAAAACGCCCAACTAAGCTTAATGAATTTTTTGCTTCAGACACTCGTTGACCTCTTTTCTTGCCCAGCTATCAGCTTCGAGCAATTCTTCCAGTCCTACCCTGGTTTTAACTTCATGCTTGTCCAGGCAATGCTCTATCAATTCAACAATCTTACCGAAACGAATCCGCCTGGTGAGAAAATGTTTCACCGCCGCTTCATTGGCTGCGTTAAATACCGCCGCGGCTGTGCCGCCTGTTTTGGCAACTTCAAAGCCTAACTGCAGAGCCCGGAACTTTTTCATATCGGGTTTTTCAAACGTCAGCTTTCCTAATTCATCCAGCCGCAGATGCTCTGCAATCCCTGCCACCCGCTCAGGATACGTCAACGCATATTGTATCGGCAGACACATATCCGGCGTACCCAACTGTGCGATGACCGAACCATCCCCAAATACCACCACCGAATGCACAACCGACTCCGGGTGAATCAGAATCTCAATTTTATCGACGGGTAGAGAGAACAACCAATGCGCCTCAATCACCTCCATGGCTTTATTCATCATTGTTGCCGAATCAACTGTTATCTTTGGCCCCATCTGCCAGGTCGGATGCGCTAATGCCTGCTCAACGGTTGCTTCTTTAATCTCCTGGTCTGTGGCGTCTCGGAAAGGCCCGCCCGAAGCGGTCAGGATTATCCTGCTAACTTCATCGACACTTCCAGCCTGCATCGACTGGAAAATCGCCGAATGTTCACTATCCACCGGCAGAATCTCACTGCCACTTTTATTTGCTGCTTCAGTCAGAAGCTGACCCGCAACAACCATCGGCTCTTTATTGGCTATCGCAAGTCGCTTGCCCTTTTTTGCTGCTGCAAGCGTCGCTCCCAAGCCTGCCGCACCTACGATTGACATGAGCACCGTGTCAATCTCATCAAGCTCGGCGATTTTCACAAGCCCTTCCGGCCCGGCTAATATCTCAACATTCGTACCACCGACAGCTTTCTGCAGAGTCTTAAGATGGGACGCATTTGAAATGCAAACAACCTTAGGATTGAATCGTTTGACTTGCTCGGCTAACAGCTCAGCTTTGCTGTGTGCGCTTAACGCGTAAACTTCATAACTTTGACCCAAGGCATCTATCACGCGAAGCGCATTTTTACCGATTGAGCCGGTCGAACCCAGAATTGCGATATTTCTTTTACTCAAAACGGAAATGCTTTCATTTTCCGAACATAACTTATTTATTTGCTGAAAGATAGCATATTAGCTCAAAGGCTCTGTCGCTGTCAAGCTCCCTCACCTGTAATGCTCCCCAACCGCCTTTTAACTGCCTACAGCACCTTTATCCTCCCGCCTGTTTCTTGCCCGAAACTGCCGCGGCGTCATCCCGACCAAATCCTTGAATGTGCGTGTAAAGTAGCTCTGGTTATTATAGCCGACCTGAAAGCAAATCTCCGTACAGTTCTGGTCCGTCGCCAAAAGTAACTGCTTGGCCCGTTCGATGCGAACGCTGGTCAGATAGTCGATTATCGTTATACCCATCTGCTCCTTAAAAACATGTGCCAGCCGCGACACACTTAAATGACACACTTTGGCAATCTCTATCAGCGTAATTGGCTTATCATAATTGGCGTCGATATAGTTTATTGCAGGCTGTATCTGCGTCACCTTCTTGGCATCCTGCGAGCTGTACACCAGTTCGATAAATTCATTAAGCGCCACACTAACCCACGCACACAAATCTTCCTGCGTACTCAGCTCAGCCATTCGGCCGACATAAGCAAGATTCCGTTCCAGCATTACATTGATATCGACCCCGCCCTCCACTGCCGACCTGCTAAGGATACTTAATAGTTCCAGTATCCGTGCCTTAAGCACGCCCAGGTCTCCGGGATTATGAAACAGTATCGTCCCTAAAATCGAGTTGAGTATTTCTCTGGCTCCCGTCCGGTCGCCGATTTTTACTTTGCCGATAAGCTCACGCTCACTCTCAAGCGGATACCGCCAATCGGTGCCGAGCTTTTTCTTTAGCAGTATGAACTCACCAATCTCGGCCTGCTGTTCCGACTGATACCTCCGCCAGCGTATAACCCGCGGGTCGAACCCACCGACCTCATAGAGCAAATCGAACAGAAACTCCGCAGCCCGCTGAATCCTTCTGCCCGGTATGACTTCCAGCTTATTTGTCGCAGCCTTTAGCCGTCTCGTATCTATCCGGATACCCTTGAGCCGGTGTTGAATGTCACTAATCAGCGCCTTATTCACCGGCTGCCACAGACACTTGCCGAAGTACATACCGCCAAGCGGCTTGTCTCTATCCATCACCGGAACACAGACAAGAACAATCCCAGCATGACATATGCAGATGTACGACTGTCCCGTCTCGATTGCGATTTCGAGACTGCGTTTTCGCTCGGCGTTGCACTTTTTCAGTCCTGTCGGGCTGCTCCGCACCAACCGGCAGAATTGCGGATGACAATCACTGCTGCAAAGACCCTTAATAGCCCTGCCGCTGGCGTTGCTGGTCTCAAGCCCCATCTGAAAGTGCTTGCGAAATGTACTTTCAATCCTGCCGAACTTATCTTTATCCAGAACTTTTGTTAACTGCGGTTTTTTCACGCTTTTTGCCATAACACAAATCCGCTACGAAATACACGATACGACCACCATGCCACAAGCATAGCAGGATTGTGCTATTATACCAAATAGCAAGATAATGCAAAACCCTTCATCCAAAGGCTCATCTTCAAGCTAAACACAGGGCGTATGCATTTGTGCAGTCTGGAGATTGTGGTTGCCGATATATATTGGGTACGCGCAGCGCGCTGCGCTATTGGTATATCTATTATCGGACGAGGTGGAAAATAAAAGTGGAAACGAAAAGGTCATATAAAATCGCGGCTGAGTGCCTGGCAGTGGCATTATTTATCATGCTGCTTTGCAGCTGTCTGAGTTTTAATATCGGTGACTGGCCCAGCAGGTTCGCCTGGCCGCATAATCACCCTACCCAGAATCTGTGCGGCTCGATTGGGGCGTTTGTTGCGTACTATCTGCTTTATTATTTCGGGCCGGGCGTGTATGTGCTGCTGATAAGCGGGATATGCTATTTTGTTTTGAGGCTTTTCGGCCAACATCTCAGCCAGGTTCTGCTTCGGGCCGCAGGCTTGGCACTGTTGACCATAGCAGTGTCGGCGAGCTTTTATTGTATATGGCCTAACAGTGTTTATGAGTTTCCGTTGGGTTCTGGCGGTGTGTTAGGGGTGGCCGCGACTGATTTTCTGCGCAGTAAGTTCGCAGGATTCGGTACGCTTATTCTTCTTATTGCTGTGTGGGTGGTTGGATTTGTATTGCTGGCTGATACGGCGCTGTCGGTGATAATCGGCGGATTTAAGTATGTAGTGGGTAAGGTGTTCGGTTTTATCGCGCCGGCCTGGTCGGCTGCGAGGTATCAGTCGCAGGTTATAGGTGAGATATGGCGCAAGCTGAGCGCCCGGCAAAAAAGCCAGAAGCAAATGGCTGCCGCATCGGCTTCACTTAATTATGAAAAAGATGTGGCCATAGAAGCTGGCCTTAAAGAAGAAGCTGAAGAACCCAGGCATGGCGAAGAAACCAAAAAACAAATCAGACAATTGAAACTGACTACTCAGCAGGGACCAAAGCCGGTCAAAGCTTACGTTCCACCAAGCTACGAAGATTACACCCTGCCGCCGCTGGATTTATTGGCTGAGCCGGAATACAGCTTTTCTTCTGTGCAGGGCAAAGTCATCAAGGCCAAGGCGACGGCTCTTGAGAAATTGCTCTCGGAGTTCAATATCACCGCGCGAGTAGTCGAAGCCGAAACCGGGCCTGTGATAACCATGTTCGAACTGGAGCTTGCGGCGGGTGTTAAAGTCAGTCAGATATCTGCGCTTGCTAACGATATGGCGCGGGCGCTTGGTGCTGGCGCGGTGCGTGTGGTCGCGCCGCTGCCGGGCAGGCATACGATAGGCATTGAAGTACCCAACAGCGAAAAAGAGAGAGTTCGCATCAAAGATTTGATACAAATGGCCGCGAGCAAGTGTGAGCGGATGGCGATACCGCTGTTCTTAGGCAAAGATTCATCCGGCGAAGCACTGGTATCAGACCTTACGGAGATGCCGCATCTTTTGATAGCAGGCACGACCGGCTCGGGCAAGAGCGTTTGTATCAATAGTATCATAACCGGGATTCTGCTGACGCGCCGGCCTGACGAAGTGAAGATGATTTTAATCGACCCGAAGATGGTCGAGATGACGGCGTTTAATACCATACCGCATTTGATGAGCCCGATAGTCACCGAGACGCAGCGTGCTGTGCAGATTCTCGAATGGGCTACAGTAAAGATGGACGAGCGCTATGCGCTGCTGTCCGAGGCCAGAGTAAAAAATATTCGAGACTATAACAACCTCGGCGCAGAAGAGGTCATCAAACGCTTTGCTCCGAGTACGCAGGAAGAAGAAGCGAAGATTCCCAAGAGGCTCGATTATATTGTGATTGTAATTGACGAGTTAGCTGATTTGATGATGACGGCCCCAAAGGAAATCGAAGCGTATATTGTCAGGCTTGCCCAGAAGAGCCGGGCCGTTGGTATTCACATCGTTCTGGCAACGCAGCGGCCTCAGGCGACAGTGGTGACCGGTCTTATCAAATCCAATATGCCGACGAGGATAGGCTTTAGAGTTGCCGCAAGAATGGACAGCAGAATTATTCTCGACCAGAACGGCGCAGAGACGCTGCTGGGCCAGGGCGATATGCTGTTCCTGAAGCCCGGAACAAGCGATCTTATCCGGGCACAGGGGACGTTCGTCGATGAAATGGAAGTTAAGAGAATCGTCAAGCATCTCAAGGAAGTTGCAGAGCCCCAGTTCCATCCTGAGCTGACACAGCTTAACCGGATTGATGCATCGGATATGCCGAGAGACGAGCTGTTCGATGAAGCGGTTCGCGTTGTTTTGGAAACTAAGCGCGGCAGTGTGTCGCTGTTACAGAGGCGGCTTGGCGTAGGTTATGCGCGGGCTTCACGGATGATTGAAATGATGGCTTCGATTGGAATTCTCGGTGAGTACAAGGGCAGCCAGGCCCGTGAGGTGCTGATGACTCTTGATGAGTACGAGCAGTTATGTGAGCAGGCCGATGCCGGCCAAGAACCGGATAAAGTCGAAGAAGAAGATTCGCAAGAACACGCATACGTGAGTGAGGGCCAGCGAGGCTACGTCTCTGTCGATGACGAGGACGACGAATACAAGTACGAGTACGAAGACGAGTAAGTACCCCACCCCTACTGTTCGGACTCCCCTACAATCCGAGTGCTTTGATCTGCTCGAAGAGATTATTGTACACGCTAATTGTAGCACGGTAGAGCACAACACTGAGAACAACGATACCAACAGTTATGACGAGCTTAACAATTATCTTGTAGCGAGGATTGAACCAGACCAGCGGCAGTGCAAGCGGACCTAAGGACATTAATGCAATGACCACAGTAGTTGTGGAATAATACCATTTTGCTTTTGGCTTAGGGGATTTTTCAAGGAACTCACCACAATAACGGCACTTTATGGCTTCGGCCTGAATCTGTTCCGCACAGTACGGACATTTCCTGGTTGCTTCCATGTGTTCGGCTACCCGCTCTAATAAAGTCTCCATTGAAACATCTCCAACCAAATAACACAATAATCCTCTTTTTTTTATCGTCCTATACTCGGCGTAAGTTAACCTGTATTCATATGGCCTTAGGCGCTGCCATGCCCGAAGCGGGTGGTAGAAACGAATCAGCCATTCACTGGGACATGCTTGCCGATATGCACGACGGCGGAAAAATATACGCTGATGGCGAACTGGTCTACGAAAACGGTGAGTTTGTAATATGAAGTTCGGCAAGATAGTCACCGCGGGCGTTCGGCTGGACGGAGGAAAAGGCATGGTTTGC
>CAZNXD010000064.1:0-8195 GCA_964576935.1 uncultured Pirellulales bacterium
GCCCTCAACATCTCAATGAACCTTAATTTCGGCCCATAACACCCATACCTTCTTATCAGCCATAACTTTTATTTATTTACCGTCTTTGTCTCGTAAAAAATAATTCACGGAAAAAATAAGCGGCGGTTTATCGATACCGTCAGCAAAATCGAGATTGTTCTGAATGTATTTGCCCAGAGGAATCGATACAAACGAAAGGTTACTCATCAAATCGAACTTTCGCACTCCCTCGGCGCCGAGAGCCGCCGCGGTCGTTTCGGATTCAATAGACGCTCCCTTGATGATAATCCCCTCGGTCCAGTTGTACGCCTGCTCGACCGGTACCCAGGTATCACTGTCCCTGCCGCCGTATAAAATCCCGCCGACCGGCACACCTTCCGGGTCATCCATCAACTTGTCCTGGTTCTCAAGGCCACCTATTCGTACGGTATAGCGGGCATTCTTATGTGACGGCGATACCTCTTTACCGTCCGGCCCGGTCATTCCTTCATGCCACTTGCCGGCATAATTGATTCCCTCTTTCGGCAACTCACAGCCCATTCCCAGCCAGTGGGGTTTACCGTCATCTGTAACCAGCACATTGCCGAATATCACTTCGCCGGGCGTTGTAATTGCCTTGTAAATAATGGGGTCGTCCTTGGCATTTACATCGCGAATAATCCCGAATATTCCCTGTTCCACGTTGACGCTGCGCACCTGGCCGTTCTTTTTGCGGAAATACGCGATATCATCGCCGACAATCGTCTGGCCCGGCAGCATCGAGGTTGAGGTCTTGCCGCAGGCTGATGGAAACGCACCGGCAAAGTACGTAATCCGGTCTGCAGGTCCATGCACTCCCATAACGAACATATGCTCGGCAAGCCAGCCTTCGGCATCGGCCTTTTGAATTGCAAGTCGAAGCGACAGCTTTTTGAGTCCGATGGTATTGCCGCCGTACTGAGTATTGGTGCTGTAAACGATATTCTCGTCGAGGTCCATATACACACGGCGCTTATCAACGTTTTTGCTCACGAAATTCTCCAGCTCACCTTCAGTATGCAGAAAGCGGAAAAAATCTTCCGAGCTACCAATACTTTTAAACTGTTCATAGCCGGGCCGATACAGAATCGTCTCGCTGTGTGCGACATAAGGCGAATCGGTAATCTGCGCACAGGGGATACTGAACTCGGAGTTGGTTGGCCCCAGGCAGAAAAAGCAGACCAGCATCTGCCTGCCCTTCATCGAGCCCTTAAGAAATCCGCGAACTTCAGTTAAGCCCGTCTCTTTATCAATCGAACTGATGCGTTCGCCTAAATCAACGCCCGGCCGCAATAGATACTTCGTATTAGCAGGGTCGCGGGCCTGGTCATAATAACCGTCGAAATGCGATGTATGGCCTTCCATTACCAAAGATTTTTCTTCGCCTGTTTCAATGGCTTGTTTTCGGATATATGCTGAATCTTCGGCGCTGTCTGTCATAACAAAGACCGTATCCGGCTGACAAAGTTCAATCGCATCAGCTATGAACAGATGCAGCTTCGGATTTGCCAGAGCCGAAAGTTTTTCAAGGTTAGGCCCATCAAGCTTGTTTTTTAATATCTGGCCTACTTTAACTTCGTTTACTTCGCACATTTACTACGTATACCTCCGAATATCAGGTGTCCCCCCTTCACAGCAAAGCCCGAACATTCTACAGAATTACAGGGGTAAATCAATAAATTAGTTTACCGCTGCAATTTCGGCCTTTGGTATAGGTAAACCATTACGGCCAGAACGCCGCAACCGCCACCACAACCCAGATTACAACCCCCAGCACTAATTTGACACTCGCCCCGAAAAACTGACCCAGTCCTGTCGCAACCGCCAGACGCATCGGCCGTTTATGTCCTGCCGAGCTTGATACGATTGCCGCCATCGCCGCAGCTGCTATACTTGAACCGAGCAACGTCCCCAGCACCGGAACCGGTATCAAAAAAGTGCCCAGCACCGCTCCGCCAATCGCGCCGCAAATCGCCGCTACCGACCCCCAGAAACTTGCCCCAGCACTTTTAGCGGTACCGGCTCCGCCTAAAAGTTCAAGCAATTCTCCCAGTATCGCCAAGGCTGTAATACCAGCCAGCGTGTAAATTGAGATGAACCCATCCTCCCACCGCCACCATGCAAACAGGCCCGTCGCTATTACCATCAGCCAGTTGCCCGGCACCATAAAGACCGTCAGTGACAGACAAACCAGGTTAATCAGTATCAGCACTAAAGCCCAAAAGTAAACCATCCCGCCATTCTACGCACTGTGGGGATTCTTGAAAAATGTTTATGCTCTAATCGAGCATTATCTCGTCGGATTTTGATTTGATGACTTCGTCAATCTTGTCGGTATGCTCTTTAGTAATATCATCGATTTGTTTTTTGCCTTTTTCCAAATCGTCTTCAGTGATAGCTTTGTCTTTCTGCTGCTGTTCGAGGTGTTTGATGGCATCCCTGCGGATGTTGCGAATACTAACCTTGGTCTGCTCGCCGAGCTGCTTGGCCTGGCTGACCATTTGCTGACGGCGCTCTTCGCTAAGGGGCGGAATATTCAATCTTATCATCTTGCCGTCGATAACCGGAGCAATGCTCAAATCGCTGTTCTTTATGGCCTTTTCAATTTCTTTCAGCGAGGCCGGGTCGAACGGCTTTATAACTACCATATCGGCTGCAGGAGCGGCCAATGTCGCAAGCTGCTTTAACGGGGTTGGATTCCCATAGTACTCTACTTTGATATTTTCAACCAGGCCGGTCGATGCCCTCCCCGTGCGGACGCCCTTTAGTTCGTCATGCAAGTGCTCAAGGGCCTTTTTCATTTTGTTTTCATTCTCAGTGACGATTCCACTGGTGGGCATTTTCATCCTCCAAAAATTAACTGATAAGCGTGCCTACCTTTTCACCACAGATGGCTTTTGTGAGGTTGCCTTCTTTGAAGATATTCAGCACAATAATGGGAATCTTGCTATCGCGGCAAAGAGTAATGGCCGAGTGGTCCATTACACGCAGGTTCTTCTCCAGCACTTCGGCGTATGTGAGCTTCTCGAACAGTTTGGCATCAGGATTATCACCGGGGTCGGCGCTGTAAACGCCCTCGACGTTAGTAGCCTTTATCACCAAATCTGCGTCAAGCTCCGATGCCCGCAAAGCCGCGCACGTATCGGTAGTAAAGAAGGGATTTCCTGTTCCGCCTGCAAGTATTACAACTCTGCCTTTTTCAAGATGCCGAAGGGCTCTTCTTCTTACAAATTTTTCACAGATAGCGGAGACCTCAATAGCGCTGAGCACGCGCGTGGGCGTTTTCATCCTCTCAAGAGTTTCCTGCAGAGCGCAGGCATTGATGATTGTGGCAAGCATGCCCATGTAGTCGGCGGTATTGCGGGGGATACTGCTTTTTTCGGAAAATTTCTCGCCGCGGATGAAGTTGCCCGCGCCGTTGACGACGGCGACCTGAGCGCCAAGTTCGGTGAGCTTGCCGACCCGTTTGGCGATTGAGTCAAGCTGGTCACCATCGATTCCGAACCCACCTGGCTTACAAAAGCTCTCGCCGGATATTTTCAGCAGCACTCGATTGTATTTGCTCTGGCCCATCTTAAGCAACTCATCCCTCGCACTTAAGTACGGCGATATATTACCAACCAGTCCCCACCGCTGCAAGAAACTTAATTCTGCGAGCTTTATCCGACTGCGGCGGATTTATCCGACTTCGAATCGGACGAAGCGTTTTACCTTAGCGGTGCCGCCGGCGCCCTTTGCAGCCTCGGCCAGCACCTCGGCAACGGACTTCTTGTCGTCTTTTACGAATGGCTGGTCCAGCAGGCAGTTCTCGGCGTAGAATTTCTTCATCTTACCTTCGACGATTTTTTCAACAATATTTTCGGGCTTGTTCTTCACCTGCTCTGCGTAGATGGCCTTTTCCCTTTCGAGCATATCCGGGTCGATACCGTCTTTATCAAGAGCCAGCGGCTTGGTCGCGGTGATGTGCATAGCAATGTCATTGGCGGTGGTCTTTAAGGCATCATTGGCAGCGACATCATCGTCGCCGGTTTCGATGTGGAGCATCGTGCCGACTTTTTTATTGAAGTGCACATATATGCTTATCAGGCCGGGGCCGTCCAGTTTGTATCTGGCATAGTCACCCAGTTGTGTCTTTTCACCTGTCTTGCTAACGGTTTCAGTAATCAAGTCATTGTAACTCTTGCCATCGACCTCGGTACCCAAAAGTGCATCGGCGGACTCATCATCCGAACAGGCCATCGCATAATCGAGCAGCTTATCAGCCAGGGCAACAAAGTCGTCACTCTTGGCGACAAAGTCGGTCTCACAGCAAAGCGTGGCAAGAATCGCGCATTTGCCGTCATCAGTGATTTTGCTGACAACTGTGCCTTCCGATGTTTCACGTTCGGCTCTTTTGGCAAGAGTTGCCAGGCCCTTCTTTCGAAGTATCTCCATAGCCTTATCCATATCGCCATTAGCTTCGGCCAAGGCCTTTTTACAGTCCATCATGCCCTGTCCGCTCATTTTTCTTAGCTTCATGACCGTTGCGGCAGAGATTTCAGACATCTCGTTCTCCCGATAATTTGGTTAATTGGTTAATTGGTAAGTTTTATGGCTATTGTCATTTGTCTTGTAACGTCGCTTTCGATTAGACGGGAAGCGCCGCCTTATATTCTAACATTTCATCACTGCTGGGCTTGTTCAGGTTCCGGCGCCGGTGTTTCAACTGATTCACCCTGTTGCGGCTGCAAAGCGGCAGGCTCGGCAACGACAGCAGCGGTGGCCGGCTCAGATTTATCCGCCGTTTGTGTTGCGGATTTCTCAGCACGTGCAAGCGCCGAACGGCTGATACGTGCATGTCTCGGCTTTTTCGCTGCGGGTCGCCCGGACGGCGCCATGGTCTTTCCAATAGCAACGGCATCAGCTAATTCGTTCAGTAACAAACTGACACCACGAATTGAATCGTCGTTTGCAGGTATCGGAACATCGACAGCATCAGGGTCAGAGTCGGTATCGAGAATTGCGACAGTCGGTATGCCGAGCTTTTTGGCTTCTTTAAGAGCGATGTATTCCTTTCGGGCATCGACAACTACGACCGCACCAGGCAATTGAGACATCTTTCTTACACCATCGAGGTTGGCCTTGATTTTGCGCATTTCGCGTTTAAGCCGTGATGCCTGCTTTTTGCTTTCACTTTCGATAGTGCCGTCGGCGGTCATGGCTTCGAGCTGTTCGAGCCTCTGCAGCCGGCTGCGTATAGTTCTAAAATTAGTGAGCATTCCGCCGAGCCATCGCTGCGAAACATAGTGCATGGAGCATTTCTGAGCGGCGGTTTCTACAGATTTCTGGGCCTGACGCTTCGTGCCGACGAAGATTACATCCTTGCCGGAGGAAACAACCTCGGCAAGGAGTTTCTTGGCGATGAGTAAGCCTTTTAGAGTTTTTCTGATATCGATGATATGGATTCTGCCGCGTTTTCCGAAGATATAGGGCTGCATCTTGGGATTCCAGCGGCTCACACCATGCCCGAAATGGGCTCCGGCATTAATAAGTTGCTTAGCTAATTCGTTCGCCACAAATTACCTCCAATGCTCAAACCATAACCAATCGCCACTGCGCATACAGCAGCCGAACAACGAAAGGTACCTCAAAACACAGAAGCTGTCAAGAAATTTCGGTCAAATGCACCGTACCGGAAAACAGCATCTTCAGCACGTCCGCGCATCCTGGTACATGGCCATTTGGCCATTACTTAGGCAGATTTGGTATACGTCACCGGTCCTGCTGCAGCCGGTGACGGCTGAGTCGGCGGTCAATACCAAGCAGTGATAATAAGATTGGGCTCGGTCTTTTTTGCGGCTATTTCGCCGACAACGGCATTGGTACGTTTAATTGCTACGCCGGGATTCTTCTTGAGCCACTCGGTTATCTGCTCACTAAGAAAATCGAGGGCGCCGGCGTGGAGCTTGGTGAAGAATATCTTTATGCCGGTAATCCTGGCCTCTGAGGCGACTGGGGCAGAGGCGGTTTTCTTAGCAGCAGGAGCCGGCGCCGGCGCAACCGGGGCAGGGCTCGACCCGCCGCCTAAATCCAGGGGAGCATGGGAAACCTGATTGCCTGAAGACTCATCGTCGCTATCGTCAAAGGGGATGGAGTCAAGGTCTTTCTGGGATGTCTGGTCCAAATCGAACTCGTCGAGATTGAAATCCGCCATTTACTTTTCCTCCGCACTAATATTGGATTTTCAGGAATATATCTCCGCCGCGGGCTATTATAGCAGAGGGGGGTACTATTACTCAAGAACTACATTTTTTTCAACTCAAAGCATTAAAATCAACCGCCCGGGGCAAAACAAGATGACTCAAAGCAACCCTTATGTTAATCTTTCAGTCATGAAAACTCCTAAAAATAGTCTAATCACGGTAGGGTTTGTGGCGCTGGGCTGCCCGAAAAATATGGTCGACAGCGAGCGGATGCTGGCTGAAATAGCGCAAAATCAGCTGGTCATATCAGCCGAGCTTGAGCAGGCGGACGTCGTAATAATCAATACGTGCGGCTTCATCGCCCCCGCCAAGGCCGAGGCGATGAGTGTTATAAATGAAGCAATCGAATGGAAGCGAACAGGCCAAGTCAAAAAAGTGATAGTGGCAGGTTGCCTGTCTCAGCGCATGGGTAAAGAGCTTTTTGCTGAGGCAAAGGATATCGATGCAATCGTAGGTTTGGGCAGGCGCGATGATATCGCGCGGATTATCCGAGAGACGATGGCCTCAGATGAGCGGTTGACCTTTATGGGCGGCGAAGATAATTCAGTCAGCGATGACAAGGTACGACTACGGATTGGGCCAAGCCACTGGGCATATCTGAGAATAAGTGAAGGCTGCGACCATCGATGCTCATTCTGCACGATACCTGCTATCAGAGGCCTGTTCAGAAGTAAAACGCCAGAGCAGGTTATGACTGAGGCGAAAGAATTAGCAGATGCCGGTGTTCTTGAACTAAATGTAATCGGTCAGGACACTTCTTATTACGGCCGGGATTTGAAGATGAAAGATGGATTGGCCTGCCTCCTGAACAAGCTGGCCGGTATCGACCAGCTTCGCTGGATTCGGCTTATGTACCTGTATCCAACTGAAATCACCGAAAGACTCATAGAAACTGTAGCAAACAACGAAAAAATCGTGCACTATCTTGATATTCCCCTCCAGCACATAAACGATTCGATATTGAAGGCAATGCGTCGGCCGGATAAAAGTGAAAAAATCAGGCAGCTAATCAAGAAACTCAGAGAAACGATGGGTGATATAGTGCTGCGAACCACTCTGATTGTGGGTTTCCCCGGAGAAAGTGATGAGCAGTTCGAGGAGCTTCTGGAATTTGTGAAATGGGCCGGTTTCGATGCGCTGGGCTGTTTCAAATACTATCCTGAGCAGGGAACAGACGCAGCTAAAATGCCAAACCAGGTGCCTGAAGATGTCAAAGAGCAGCGCGTCGAACAGTTGATGCTGACCCAGCAGCAAATAGCCTTTGAGAAAAACCAGAGCAGGATAGGCAGTACAATAAATTGCCTGGTGGATTCTGTGGACTCTAAAAAAAGGCAAGGTCAAGGCCGTTTTTACGGCCAAGCCCCCGACATTGACAGTATTTGCATAATCAATAACTGCTCAGCCAAAGCAGGACAATTCATTAACGTCAAAATTATAGGCCGGCAGGAATATGATTTGGTAGTTGAACAGGTTTAGAGTTGTCTTAGGCGGTAAAGATGATTAAACTTCGTTCCATGCTCAAACATCTTCCTAACATCCTGACCATGGGACGGTTCGTTCTGACCGTTATTTTTATTTTGATGGTTCTATGGTCGCCCGGTATATCCGAACAGCGGTATAAATTGTTTGTTGACATCGCGTTTGTGCTTTTCGTCGTGGCAGGCTTAACCGATATGGTTGACGGACCTATCGCCCGCAAGCTCGGTGTGACCAGTAAGTTCGGCAGAATAGTTGACCCGCTTGCCGACAAGGTACTCGTTTGCGGAGCTTTCATTTGCTTTGCGATTATAGGTCAACCGAAGCTCTTCGGCTTAGCCAACTCGACTCTTGCAATAATTCAGTGGGGCTTTGCCGCAGTGATAATTTTGCGAGAGGTATATGTAACGGTGTTGCGGCATATTGCAGAGGCACGAGGAGTCAATTTCGCCGCTGTCT
>CAZNXD010000065.1:0-8029 GCA_964576935.1 uncultured Pirellulales bacterium
GTTCGTGTCATATGCAACCGGAGCAAATACACCGTATATAGCTTCGTATGTTGAATTAGCCACCCCGATAGTGTGGACGTGATGGGAGCAGACGATTCTTTTGGCCAGCGCTCTTGCCTTGTTTAGAGAAGGCACTAATACCGCCATCAACAGCGCTATAATCGATATTACCACCAACAGTTCAACTAATGTGAATCCTTTCGTCTTTTTCATGGTTTTTCCTTTCCAGAAAAAGTAACCTTGAGTAAATGTATAAAAATCCAACAATAAAATATAAAAGTACACAAATGTTCTAATAACACAGAACTGCAGTTCGGACACGAGGAAGCAATATGCAAGCGAACATGGTGGGGAGTGACTTTTTCATTTTTTCACCTCCGAGTTAACGCGTTAAAGTAATACGACACGAAAACGAGGTAAAAATTAAAAATACGCTTTATTATATCATTCCAAATCACCCGTACTCTTAACCTCAATTATTATACGCTGGATGTTCCTGGCTTGTTCGCATTTCATACTTGGAATTATTGGTAGTGAGGGATTTATTTTTGAATTGTCTGACGACAGGGGGCTGTATAGGCAATTTTTGATTTTTTGCTTTATTTCATCGGTGTAATAAGCGTTAATTTATGCTTCGCAGGGTACGAAGAACAAGCAGGCATTTTCACGAGATTTTGAGCAAACAGGAGGCATGTTATGAAGGTGAGGTTCTTTTCCGGCTTAATTGCTGCAGCAATCGTTTTGTGTTTTTCAGGGGCTGTGTCGGCCCAGGTCAGCCTGGAATATTCAGGCGCGGAGAAATACGTTTCATTTAAGATTGAAAATGAGCATCTGAAAGAGCCCTTGATAATTGCAGGTAAGGAAAAAGGGGGTATCTTCTATGAAACGGCTAACAGCAGGACGTATCTTGCCGGAGAGCCGCTATGGGCGGCGAGTGTTGACGGCAGTTTTCATGGAAAGTGGAAAAACGATGACGGGCGCATTGTCGAGGTGCTGGTAAAGCCTCAGGGCAATAATTATCGCATAGAATTCAGCGCCGAGCCTGACGCGAATATACAAAAGTGGGGTCTTTCACTTAAAGCATCGCCGCAGGAGTATTTTACAGGGTGCTTCGAGAGAACTGTTGACGGCGACCAGAAGTTGTCGTGGCAGGAGGGCATTACAACAGCTATGAATCTGAGGGGCCGGAGCGTAGAGATGTTTGTCAAGCCGACGCTGTCACTTTATTGTCCGTTTTATCTTTCGTCGAGAGGGTATGGATTATTCACGGAAGGTACATGGCCGGGATTTTATGATTTCTGCAAATCGGATGAAGAGCTGGTGACGGTTTCTTTCGAGGGGCCTTCGCTTGAGATGATACTTTACACGGCTTGTAATCCCATGGAAATAGTAAGCGCTCATAGTCTCAATGTCGGGCCTACGATTTTGCCTCCGAAGTGGGCGTTTTCGTGCTGGAGATGGCGAGATAATCACGTCAACAAAAAGAACTACTATGACGGGACTGATGTGAATGCGCCGTATAACAGCCAGCTTGTTGAAGATATATTAATGATGGAGGCGTTTGATATTCCGTGCGGTGTTTACTGGGTGGACAGGCCCTGGGCTGTCGGAGATTATGGTTATAATGATTTTGAGTGGGACAGGAATAGATTGCCTAATCCCGAAAGAATGATTAAATGGCTTGAGAAAAAGAATACCAGATTCATGCTGTGGATTGCACCGTGGGTAAGCGGTGACATGTCAAAAGTTGCTTTGAAAAAAGATTATAACGTCAAAGGCCAGACAAGCAAAGTCACGGAACGTACGCTTATAGATTTCACAAACCCCGAGGCGAAACAGTGGTGGCAAAATGAAGGTGTTAAGAAAGTTCTGGATGACGGCGTGGCGGGCTTTAAGCTGGACCGCGCAGAAGAAATGACTCCCTCTTCGACGGATGTTTTTGTGTATGATGGAACATCAACACGGCAGACGCACAATGATTATCCTTTTCAATATGTAAAGGCGGTGTGGGAGATAAGTAAAAAAGTTCGCGGCGATGATTTCATTCTGATGCCGCGTTCTGGATACACGGGCAGCAGCAGATACGGCGGTTTCTGGGGCGGTGACATTGGCTCTCCGGCCGAGGGTTTACGTGCGGCGATTATCGCACAGCAGAGAAGCGCAATAATCGGATATCCAATTTGGGGTTCCGATACCGGCGGGTATTGGGGCGGCGACCTTGACCGGGAGGTATGCGCTCGCTGGCTGGCTTTTAGCTGCTTTTCGGCGATTATGGAGGTCGGCCCGACTGAAGACCACGGGCTTTGGGATATGAAAAGCGAGCCTAACTACGACGCCGAGCTAATCGCAATTTGGCGGCTATATGCAAAGCTGCACACAAACCTGATGGACTATAGCTACGCATGCGCCAGGCAAGCCCGCGAAAGCGGTGTTCCTATTGTTCGGCCGTTGTTTTTGGTCTATCCTGAACAGAAGCAGGCCTGGGAAAATTGGCAAACGTATCTCTATGGGCCTGATATTCTGGTCAGCCCCATATGGGAAAAGGCAACTAAAACACACAGCCTGTATCTGCCTGCAGAGGTGAAATGGGTCGATGCGTGGGATGCAAATGCAACAGTTTGTGAAGGCGGGCATGAAATTACCGTCGATGCGCCTTTATACAAGATTCCCATTTTCGTCAGGAAAGACGCGGAAGTTATCAAAGTTATCGGCGACCTTGAGAAATTATATAACGAGTCTCTTGCTATTACCCAAAATAAGCCGAACCTGAAGGAATTGGAAAAGGCTGCTGAATGGTAGGAGAATCAGCTGAAGTTTTATTCTAATCTGAACCAGTCGAAATCGGCCGTCCATTTTTTGGTGATTAGATTTGCCGTTGATGAAAATAAAATGGTGTAAACATATTTTACTAATCTCATGGTTCGACTAATTTGCTTACTGGTGTTCATTTTTCAGTTTTATCAATTCCGAAGTGGCGGTCGGTAAAATCCAAAAATATCTTCCAGTCGTTTCTATCAAGAGCGTGACCGCCTTGACGCATATAATAAACAACAGTATCGCCTACAGGTTTTTTGGCAGGTGGCATCTCTTCAGCTCCAACTCCTGTTTTGCCGAACAGCTGATAGACATCCTCGGCGTGCTTGGCCGAGAGGAACGAGCCGTGAGGGTCACTCCAGAAATTCTGTTCGCCGGTGTTAATGAAAACCGGCCGAGGGGCCATCAAAGCAACGAGCATATGCCAGTCGACCGGCAGCTCGTTTACCCTGTTACCATATGTTTTAAAGTTGTCGCAGAACCAGTGCGGGGCGTAACCATTGATTGACCTTACGGTTTCACCATAGCCTCGGCGGACAATGACAACGCCGCCGCAGCCTGACTGCCCGGAGAAAACAATCGCGAATCGTTCATCCTGCGCGCCGGCCCACATCGCCGCTTTGCCGTAGCGCGAAAAACCGAATATACACACTTTCGAGGCGTCGATGTCAGAGTCGGTTTCTATATAGTCCATAGCTCGGCTCATGGCCCATGCCCAGGCGCCGAGAGCTCCCCATTCGTTCGGTTCCGCTTTGGTCTGGCCGGGTTTTGCGAAGACTTTGCGGATACTTTGTTCATAGCCGTCTTTTTTGTCGGGCTCAATTTCAAAAGGCATGAAAGTGACCAGGCCGTAGTCTCTTAGAAGCAGTGTTGCAGGATTGCGAACGCCCCACGGTATCAGAAAAACCGGGACCGGTTTTGTTCGTTTGACCGGCAGGGTGACCTTTAAATCCATCTTTGGCCCGTCCTTTTTGCCTTTGAAATAAACAGCCACGGTTTTAGTGTGGGCTTTTCCGTTCATCGCATTGGGGTCTTGCGATATAACCTCCCAGGTCATTTCTTTCGGTCGGCCTACCATAGTTCGGCCGTAAACATGTTCTTCGAACAGTTTGATAATCTCGCCGCGACGTTTTTCCTTCCAGGTTTTGACGTCGGTGACCTTTTCGCCGTTTAAAAGAACAAGCGTCTCGGGCAAAGTGTATTTGGGAACCTTTTCTTCGTCGTACTGGGCCTGCGGATAGTTATCAGGAAGCTCGGGCGGCTTGGCAAAAGCAGAATACAGAACACAGAATACAGGAAACAGAAAACAAAAAACAAAAGATGAGCTTTTAGGTATTTGTGAATATTTCATACTTTGGCTCCTGTATCGCAATGCTCAGTTCAATAGGTCGTTTACCGCGTTTACGAGAAAGATATAACCGGCGCCTCCGCCGATTACGTATTCGTTTTCACCCCATAAGAAGGGCCAGTCTTCTTTGTTCTCAGGAAAGTCGGGTTTGATAATGAGAACGCCCGGCACTATTCCGCCTGCAATGAATGAATAGTCGGCTCGATTGTTTCCGTATGCAACTCTTTTCGAGTGAGTCCCAACGCCTGAGACGAAAGAAATATTGGAGCCCGAGTGACAGCCGAGAATATAGTTTAATCCTCTGGAGGTATATTCCGGGCCGATGATTTCGGGAAAGGCCTTGTGCAAAATGTAAGTTGTAATGCCAAAACGAACGGCCCAGCCGCTGCCGGCCCAGCCTCCGGTTGAAATGGGGACACCAAAAGGATTTTCTTTTTGCAAATTGTCAATTTGTTCTTTGTAAGTTTTGACCGCCGTCTCTACTTTTTCTGCGAATGATTTATCCATGTAAGGCATTGCACGGACGGCCATGCCGGCATGAAAACCGAACCGCTTTTCGATCCTTGGCCAGAGTTCGTTTATTTTGTCCGCATATTTAGCTTCTTTAGTGCATACCAAAAGTTCAACAGCCGCTCTGAACTGTTCACCTTCCAGCCGGCCTCCGGTGGTATTGCCGTGACGGAATATATTCGGTTCATGGCTGGCTTCCTCGTCCCAGACTTTTATAGCTGTTGCCAGACATTCATCGGCGAGTGAGTCATTGTATCCGCGCAGACCCCGGCTGGCCGCCGCCAAAGCCGCGATTGAACCGTAATTCAATGGAGTTGATTTGCTGGTGAAAGCCCATCTGTCGTCAAAGGTACCGCTTCTAAATCCATCGGATTCGCCGCTTTTTAGTTTCGGATTGTAAATCAAATTGTCGGTCATGGTTAAACCGTCGCCGAGATGAGTGTATTGCGAAAGGTCGGGTACGATGATGCCGTTAATGGCATGGCCGACTGCCCTGTGTTGCGCTATCAGCGCCAGCGTGCCGTGCTCCAACTGCTGAAGTATATCGGGCACACCGTCTGGATGATGAATGTCAACGTAACGTTTTTTCTGGTCGATGAGAGTCTCGTCACGCTTTAAGCCGAAGTTTTCCCAGATTTGAACCAGACCTGAGACGGTGTGATAGTGTGTTTGAGTTCGAATGTCATAATCACCCGCATCGAACCAGCCTCCGATATTTAATCCCGGAATATGCTCACCGGGCTTGAAAGGCGTATCCGTTGTAGGGCCCTGTGAATACAAATCAAAATGTTTATGGTCGACCGGCGCCTGCAAAGCATCGTCAAGATGCGCCGCGCCGTGCCAGACACGATAAGCTTCGTTGACGAACATATGGTCCATTTGGACCGGGAAAAAGACATCGAGAGTCGGATGCCATGCGTTTTCATAAATGTCCTTCGCGATTCTAAAAGTCTTTGTGCGCAGGTTTCCGTATTCGATGACGTACAGACCTTCTTCTTTTACCGATGAGAAATCGAAGGTGAGGTAGTTATATCTGAAGTATTTGCCCCACTTTTTTGTTCGGCCTTTATATTTTTCTACGAATTTGCCGTCCGGCGTGACTTTCAATATACGGGCTGTTGGAAGCGGTTTATCGATTTTGTACAGCTCTATGACCGCGACTTTCTCCTGCTTCGGATGATAACCGAGCTGCGAGTAGGCAATCATCGGCGGGCGAATCCAGTTGTCAATGGTATTGGCGGTCAGGAACCATTCGACGACTTTGCCGGATTTGTCTTCCGGGATAAGGGTTCGCACAACGTACCAGCCGTTCTGGGCTTTGTTACGTCCGTCGTATAAAAGAAGCTCACCGGTCTTGGCTTTGATAGTGACATGTCTTGCGGCATCTTCGGGGGCAAGGACAAGAGTTTTACCTTTGGCGATAGGTTTTGGCTCGACGGCGCCGGATTTTTGCAACTGCATCGGGCCGCTGGGATAAAGCGGAAAGGTGCCGCTTTTGTTGTCCATCAGATATGACTTTTCAAAATAAGCAGCAGGGAGGAATTCGAGATTGAATCCGGCACGGCCTGCGAGTTTTTCCGGGAGCGGCTTTTTAAGATTGACGCTTAGAAGTATACCGTCATCGTATGCCTGGGCTTTTACCGTATATTTAAAGTCGTAATCGGGATAGGTTAGGAACGCTTCAATGCTGTTATTATTCGCATCTACTTTACGTTCTGCAAGTTCGGGGATGGGGTCCCATTGTCCGGGTGTGGGCTGGAGTCTTACATCGCCGTTGGTTGCTGTCCTTACCTCGTGGTGAATAATTTCAACGCCGGTGATTTTGGAATCGCCGAAGTAGCTGTTATACCAGTTACTGAAAACGAGCACATTGAACCCGCGAGTCTCAAAGTATTCGAGGTCGTTCACAATCAGCCTGTCATTGGCATTTTGAGCATAGCTGCATACGGAAATTAAAAAGACTAAAGAAAGCGTTGTTATCAGCGTGCTGTGAACAGAGAGTTTTTGTGTGTTCATAGTTCTTCCTAAAATAGACCAAAGGCTTCAATTCAACCCGGCGTGCCATTATACGAAATATCACCGATACCGGCCATTTCTTTCCATCTTTCGATTGGTTCAATTCCCGTACAGACAAAGGAGTATAACCGCCGGTTTATGTACATTAACTCGGCGGATAGGGTCTTTAGCTGAGTTCGTCGAGTTGGTATGGCAGAGCGATTTCTATTACCGTTTTTACATGGGCGGTTTAATATCCAGAGTGAACATTGCGATTACCCCGGCAATTCCGCCTGCCAGACAGAGAAACCACAGCAGGATTATCTTCGCAGGGCTTTTGATGTCTCCCCTCCCGAACAGGCCGGGATGAGTGGCTAACATATTTGCACCACCTCTGAAGATAAGCCAGTATGTACCAAGGACCCACAGAACGAAGATTGACACGAAAAACGCAATGACAAAGGGATTTCCATCGCGGGGACGGAAATAGTGAAAAATGGTAGGAACCTTTCCGATTAAAATTCCAGCGCCCATTATCACCCAAGGGATATTTCCCCAAATTAAGTGTCCTCTTATTATTGTGCGATAGCTGTCGGCCAGTTCAGGTTTTTCTCGAACCAGTGTTCGCGTTGTAGCTTTGATGTAGGCGGCGTTTATAAAGCTAACGGCTATAAGGGCCAGCCAAGACCATTTTCCTATAATGTTAATTGGGTCCATGAATATTCTCTCAAGTGACACGGTTGTATAATCGTCTGGTTATTATTGTCAGAATTGTCGTTAAAGGCAACAGAATTTCCACTAATAGTCTTGAACTTTTCACAATCTGATATATATTTTTAGGGCATGAACCAGGATGAAGATGAGAAAAGCGGAGGGCATTTCTTTTGGACGATTCTGCCGTTTCTTGTGAGCGGCTTTTTTGTCTTAATGGCGGTTGCCGTGTCTAATAAAGACGACAACCTGCTGTGGCTGTTTTACAGTATGATTGGCATATGTACTTTCCCCTGGGCGAAGATAGTAACCCTCGGAATCCAGATGCATATCCGCGCCATACGCCTCGGTATTCCTGTTTCACACTATCAAAGAGACGACGTACTCACAAAGCTTCGCAGGAAAGTACGCCTCTGGCTACCTCTTACCGTTGTTATCTGGATTACTACGTTCCTTGCCGGAATGGTAATTACCGTTTCTGCTAACAGACCAAAACACATAAATGAAACTCCGACGCCAACCAGGCCTGCAACAATCGAGAGCAAACCCAGACCTGCGAAACCACCTGCTCAGGAACAGGAATATCAAAAAAAACGAAGGGCTGACAATGATGTTGTACCTCGGTCCTGGATTACCGCCTCCAACGCCCAC
>CAZNXD010000066.1:0-2542 GCA_964576935.1 uncultured Pirellulales bacterium
TGTTGAGGTTATGCCTCCTGCTTATGTTATAGGAGAATCAGACACCGCATTTTTTAATAATCTTACCGGGATTTTCATCGATAGAACAGCCAGTACAGATTGCAAGATTAAGAATCTGTTTTTGTCTGGATTTTATTGTGGATTGGAATTAGATAATCAGCTTAAAAATGACATTTCAGGCATATATGTCGATGGATGCTGGAATGGCGTAAGAAGCTGGGGCCCTAATAAAATCCACAATTCTTACGTATCTTATTTTGGGGTATGGGATGCTTCATTTCCTTACGACGGATATGGATTCGAGTTTCTATCGGAAAGTTATGATGGGAGTTTGTATTTTGAAGAGGGACAATTCTGGACTGTCGGCTGTTTAGCAGATGACGGGGACTATGGATTTACTGCTAATGGATTGGCTTCGGGCGAGCCGCCCGACTTTTACTGCCTGAACAATACTGCAACAAATTGTTATACAGCATTCAATTGCGTAAACGGCTATCTCGGAATCCAGACAGATTATCTTGGAGTGTATAATTGTACGAATGTTCAAAATTTTGCATTTCCGATTGATAATCTGTTTGAAGAGACAACCGACCCCAGGGTTTTTGGGCCTGATTTTAGAATATTCTTAAATCAGGATTCTATTTTTGCAGATGCCGGCATTGGCACGAGTTTATTTCCCGGGTGGTCTCCTTTTGAAGACAGATCGGTTGATGACGCTAATCTTGCAATCTGGCCATGTTATCAGGTAAATCCTGATGAGTGGACTGGAGCTGATTTAAATGAAGACTGGACCATTGATATCAATGACCTTGGCATTTGGGCGGACAACTGGCTGATGATGAGTAGTAAAAGAGTAGACTTGTATGAAGATGACTTGGTTGATATAAATGACCTTATAATTTTCTGTGAGAATTGGCTTATGGAGTCAATTGATACGGATTTCAACTGGGACGGGATTACTAATATTAAGGATTATTCTTTTCTTGCTTCTTATTTCGGAGAAAAAACGGACCCTGTTGATTCTGATTTGAATAAGGATGGAATTGTCAATCTTAATGATTTTGCCGAGCTTTCAGGCATGTGGAAGAGATCAGAAACATATATCACTATTACTAATGGTGAAACAGGAGACGACTTGAATTTAGACAATATCTCCGGTTGTATCTCAATAAATCTAAAACAGGTTCCGATTGATGCTTATTTGGTTCATGTCTATCTTGACAATCTTTTAGTTGGAACCTGGCAGGTTGACGGCTTCCAGACATACTATTCTACAATAGGGCTGGAAACAGACTTATTTTCCAATGGATGGCATAAGATAAGTCTGGTTACTGTAAAGTTATCTTCTTCCGGAGTGATTCGGCATACCCCGATAAATGTTTACTTTGATAATCTGCTTCACATGGTCAGAGGCCAGGAGAATTTTGATGCTAATGGCTTTAGGTTATCCGGGTTTTATGATGGAAATGATGTTCTTGAAGCCAAGGTTGTTGATTTGGTGAGTGGCACAGAACCATGGAGTTCAAGTTACTCCCCCGGAAGTGTGGATATTAATGTTCCCGCAGAAGAGTTCAATGATGTACATATATGCAGGTTTACCATTGGAGAAGCAGGAGGAGCAAGTTCTGCAGAATCAGATATTAAAATATTAGCTGAGGAAGAAAAGGTAACAAAGAAAAATCTGATTAAAAAATTAAACCTTGCTGATACCGCTGGCGTTAGAATGGTCATTGTCCTGCCCAATCCTGATGTTTATAGAAGGAGACCGGGAAATCCGGTAGCAGTGGCAAATGCCTGTGAGAATCAGAATGTCAAATACGTAGTGATGTATCATCACGATGTTACTGAAGGAAACTTGAGAAATCTATTCGGCCGCTCGTACGTTAAGTATATATACTGGATGGGTCACTGTAATCGTTCTGTCGGTGCAAATCCACAACAAGACGATCCAGGTGTTCCAAGGACATTCACAGAAGCCTGGGAAAACACTGACCAGGGATGGTGGGATTTTTTCAACAATTGGAAAAAACTTCCTGTATTTTCTTATACCAGACAGACAATTCCTGATGCCGAACCACTTCCCGGTAACTTGGATTACGAAAGCATTGACTTAAACAGTTTTGGAATGTATGGAACGGAAAATAAGAGGCTTGTTTTTATTGACGGATGTTTCAGTTCTTTCTACCGTAATATGCCTCAGCTGTATGGCATAGATACTCCCGGGGTTTACGACCAGGTTTATATTGGCTGGAGGGTCCCTCTTTTAGTTACTATTCCCGGCGATATTGCTAATTTAAACGCGGTTTTGAATCAAGCGGATTTAGGAGTCCAGATGTTTTGGGAAAAGATGGGGGAAAATAAAACTGTCGAAGATGCTATTGATCGTGTAGCTTCTCAGAGTGGTACAGGCGTGAGAACAGCATTGTTTGGTATAAATGGTATGCTTGATTGGTATGAACCCATTGAGGATTCCGACGACAACTTGTGGGCGGATGGTAACTGGCTTGGTGATATAAAATTAGATGTAAATTAATGGGAGGCC
>CAZNXD010000066.1:2552-7896 GCA_964576935.1 uncultured Pirellulales bacterium
TCTAAAAAGACCTGCATTGCAGTAGTTATTGGTTTATTATTAGCACTTGTTTTTTCTTCCCTGATATTTTTGGCTAAAGATAAACCACCAAAAGGTTTGATTATAACAGCAGACAAAGATTTAATTATAACGACAGAACAAATCCAGCAGATTAATAATGTACAGAGCGTGAGTTTAGTTGTAGCAACTCATCAGGGCGGAAAAATCATCAAAGTATGGTATGGTGAGGATGTTAACACCATCATGTCTTTTTTCCCTAAAGGAGATGTTGGTTTGTTTGATCCAAGACACAGATTATTTTTCTCTTATTTTGATGAAGATGGAAATTTGATAAACAAGTACATTCTATTTGGAGTTCTAGGTCACACTCTTTCCTCAAACATCGGCTCAAGCAAGGAGCTCGGGGAGTTTATAGAACCCTATTTGCCCAAGGAAAGGCCTCGAATATCAAAAAAGTTGATTGAGGCCAATAAGGCTCGAATATTAAAAGAGTCGATTGATGCCAACTCTCCATGAAGAAATAATTCAGACATAAGTTGTCGCGCAGATAAGTGCTAAACAAATACGAGAACCCGGCCATCCTCCTACGTAATAACTAGGGCGGGACAAGCAGGCAGTAACGAAAAGGTGAGAACGTGTGAAAGGTGAAAAGTGTGAAAGGTGAGAAGGGTAAAAGATAGATAAAATTCCCCTGCCGCGAGCGGCAGGGCTAACCAAGTCGCCGTTCCCTCCTTCGCCATCCTCCTTCGCCATCCTCCTTCGCCATCCTCCTTCGCCAAGGCTACGGAGGATAAAAGACTACGGAGGGCAGGCCGGCGACTGCTAAACAAACCCACGTAAAACGTGGGGCTAAATATAACGACCCGTCTTCGTGAAACAGAATCACTTCGCCGCGGCAAGCAAACCCCCGGAATCGAAAAACAGATTGCCCTGCCCACAGGTGGCAGGGCTAATCAAGTCGCCGTTCCCTCCTTCGCTGAAGCTACGAAGGGCAGGCCGGCGACTGCTAAACAAACCCGCCACGGCGGATAAATTTGGTGTGAAATAATTCTTTACAGAAGGAGGATTGTTTTTTAGTCTGTTGCGCCTTTTAGAAGTAAGGCAAGAAGGAATTTGGAACTCCCCGGCAGGGGAAGGGGTTTATAGGGAAGTAACCGGGCTTGATGGATACAAGCAAGATTAAATGGAGGCAGTGTTATGGAAATGTTTGAGAATTACTTAGGTAATGTTGACAGCGCGGGAAGGAAAAGCCATTTCAAGAACCTTGTGGCGATGATGCTGGCTGACGGTGTGATACATGAAAATGAAAAGAGGCTGCTGGGGTTGCTGGGTGTTAAATGCGGTCTGAATCAAGCTGAAATCGATGAAGTGATGTCGAATCCGGAACAGGTGGAGTTTGTCCGGCCTGAAACTATGCATGAGCGAGTCAGCCAGCTACTTGAGATGGTGGCTATGATGCTTGTGGACGGGAGTATGCATCCGGATGAAGATACGCTGTGTAAATCAGTGGCGATGAAAATGGGATTTCGCCCCGCGTTTGTGGAAAAGATGGTGTCGGATGTTATAACAGCGGTGCGGAATAAAGAATCCAAGGAGGTGATACAGGGTCAAGTCGAAGAATATCTCATCGCAAACGAAGAATCCTGAGAATAACCAAGGGGCATTGCATCAATAACAACGGAAGGTGGACATTCCAAAAGAATTTTCCCTCCAAGTGCCGATATAAAGAATTAGACCGGGATATCGGCAAACACAGACCGTGCAGCTAACTATTGTTATTTCTCTTATAGTTTGAGTTCCACATTCAAATGAATATAGCTATCGCATGTTTGCTATTGTTTGTCGGGCTGGTGATGTTATGGAAGGCTGCTGACGCGCTGGTTTCCGGTGCGGTGAGCCTTGCAGAGAGTTTGGGGATAAGCCCACTTATCATCGCGCTTACGATAATCGCAATGGGGACAAGCGCTCCTGAGGCGGCGACGAGTATCGCGGCGGCGGTTCGGAATACGGGCGAGGTTGCAATCGGTAACGTGTTCGGGTCGAATATAGCAAACCTGGCCCTGGTAGGCGGCTTGTGCGCTTTGATTAGACCCATCGGTATTCAACTCAAGGTTCTGAAGCGTGAGGTTTCGTTGATGCTTCTGGTGGCGTTATTGCTTTGGCCTGTTCTGACAAATTTGTATCTGTCCCGGTTCGAAGGCGTCCTTTTGCTTTGCTTATTTGCGGGACTGATTCTGCTAACGATTTTGGCGGCGAGAAAACACGCTTCGGAGAAACCACATGTCCAAGAAGAGCTCAAAGAAAAAATCAAAGATGTAAAGAAGGTGAAAAGCAAGTCGGTAGCCTTAAGTCTGATTTTTGTGATAACAGGACTGGCAGGCTTGGCAATCGGAGCAGAAATAGCGTTGAGGGGTGCTATCTATATCGGCACAGCAGTCGGGCTGAGCAAAAGCGTAATCGGTCTTACTATAGTGGCGGTTGGGACAAGTCTTCCGGAGCTCGCAACATGTATCGTTGCGTCAGTCAAAGGTCATGACGATATATCAATAGGTAACCTTGTGGGCTCGAATATTTTCAATACTCTTTTAGTTACAGGCACAGCAGGTGTGGTTCGTCCTTTCGCGTTTCCGGCTCGTCTGGCTGGGGCAGACTACTGGATTATGATTATATTTACTGCGGCATTCATTTTAATGGCAAATATCGGCCGAAAGATAAGCAGGATTGAAGGAGTGATTCTTGTCGGGGGGTATGTGGGCTTTATAGCATATGTTCTGGTGTTTACGGCAGGGGTCTGAGCGATTAGAAGAGCATCGAATTTGCGTAGAGGTCGGAGAAGTCGGGTTCGTGTGCGATTTCGATGTACTCAATTTGCCGGGCTAACCGCCCTGCCAGGTCTCGAGCGCCGGTATTTATGAGAATTATCTGGGCGCCGGAAGAAGCGGCGTTTCCGACGAAGTGAATTTTGTCGGTGGCGACATCGGGCAGTAGTCCTATTCTCAGAGCACTGGTTTTTCTAATGTAGTTGCCAAAGGCGCCGGCGAGAAATACCTGTTCGATATCACTGTCGCTCAGCTTCAACTTTTTCAGCAGGAGTAATATTCCGGTTCGGATGGCGGCCTTTGCGAGCTGGACTTCGCGAATATCTTTCTGGGTCAGTATGACAGAAGGTTTTTCACTATCATCGGCATAGGCCAAGACAAAGGCCGGCTGGTCGTCCTTTGTGATTAGTCGGCGGAGAACGGCAGGCGATACATTGTTTTCAAGTCGGCTGATTTCGACGAAACGGCCGGTGTGGTCGAGGACTCCGAGGTCGAGCAGAACGGCAACGGCATCAATGATTCCGCTGCCACAGATTGAAGCCGCGGGACAATCGCCAATCACATCAATATCGATGTCACCTTCATTAATTACTACGGTTTCGATGGCGCCGTCTATGGCCCGGCTGCCGTGGGCTATGCGAGCACCTTCGAGAGCGGGGCCTGCGGCACAGCTTGCGGCGTAGAGCTTTTGTTTTGTTCCGAGTATGAGTTCGCCATTAGTGCCGATATCAACCAGAAGCGTTAACTGCTCGGTGAGGTCCATTCCGACGGCCAAAGCGGCGGCGGTTGAGTCGGAGCCGACGAAACCTGCGATGTTTTCAACGGTGCGGACGTTTGCGTCGGGATTAATGGCGATGCCAAGGGCTTTTGCAGTTACCTGGTGGGCATCGACGGAATGAGCTTTATAAGGTGCCTGGCCAAGCTGGGTTATTGGAAAACCCAGGAGGATGTGATTCATGGTAGTGTTTCCAACGGCGGTCAATTCGTAGATTTGATTGGGGTCATCGCAGAGTTTTTTAATTAGAGAGTTGAGGCAATCGATAATGACTTTTTGTAATTCGGCGAGCTCTTTGTCGGTCTGGGCATAACTGATTCTGCTAACGACATCGTCGCCGTATCGCATCTGGGGATTATAGTCGGCCTGTGTGGCAAGACAATCGCCGGTGGTCAGGTCTATGAGTTTTGCGACGATGGTTGTAGTGCCGATGTCGACGGCCAAGCCGAGTATGTTATTTTGGCCTGCTTTTTGCTCGTAGTTTTTATAAATGTCGGGCTGGAATTTAGACTTGGCATCGATACCGTGTTCGAGAATCTTCTGCTCGAAGAAGCGGGAAGATTGCGGGACCGTAACGGTCAGGTCGGAGTCAATTTTATATTGGCAGGCAAGGACTTCTTTGCCTGATGGTTCGAGGCGAAGTGTGCATTTTCGGCATGAGCCTTTGCCGCCGCAGACGGTGTTTAAGATAATTGCCCCCTGGTGTGCGGCTTCGAGCAGAGTTGCTCCTTCGTGAATTGAAATTCGCTTTGAGTCAGGTTGAAAGGTGATTTTGAAATGCCGCATTAGCCGTACCGAATCCCCCGCCGCACTGGGCGGGTAAAACAATGCCCGGCCTGGAGGCCGGGGCTAAACGAACCATACCCGCCTGATTAACTGATTTTATTGCGTACTTTCCAGCGGGCACGCCTTTTCTTGCTGCCAACTTTCCTTCTTCTTCTGGGTTTTGCCATCTGAATCTCCAAAAGGGCCTTGTCATTATCGCAAAATAGCTTTTAAGTCAAACACAGGTGTGCTATTATAGTGGGAGAGCGAAAGAGTTACAAGAGGCAAATTATTGCGGTTAAGTGATATACGGAGCCTTGCAGATGATTCAATGTAAGGACTGTGAGCTGTGTGAATTTGGTCCCGACGGCCAGCGTACGTTCAAGTGCGACCCGTTCTCGAACGTCAAAGAGCCCGAATGCCTCGCCAAGTGGCAATTGATACGGCTGGATATGCTTGTGAGCAGCTATCAGGGTATGCTGAAGTGGTATAATAAGATGGCACCAATGCAGGATAAGCTGTTCAAGTATATGGAGCGTGAGATAGACACGATGGACGAGACCGAGAAATGGAAGCTCAATGACGAAGAGGATGACGAACCAGAAGATTACGTGCCTTAACTGTTTTGTCGACGGGTTCAAAGGTTCGGCCAGGGGACTCGGGGGTGATTTTTATACGGACTATTATTTCCGGATTCAGCGATAATTTAGTGCGAAAAATCAGCGGTTTTTGAGAATTTTGCAATAAAACCTTACGTGTAATCCGTCTTTACCATCGAAAGAAACCGTATTAATGGCTCAGCAGGACGACTTAGTTGATATTTTGGCCGGCTGTAGAAAGGGCAATTCGAATAGCTTCTCACAGCTGGTGGATATTTATTCGAGCCGACTTTACGGCTATTTTTTCCGGCTGACCGGTAACAGGACGGTCAGCGATGATTTATTAGGTGAGCTCTTTGTCAAATTAGTCGAGAAAATCAAGGGCT
>CAZNXD010000067.1:0-7791 GCA_964576935.1 uncultured Pirellulales bacterium
GTAAATCAGTGTAAATCCGTGTCTAAAACTTTGTGTCTATTTGTGTTAATTCGTGGTTAATTAAAACCTGCATTTTTTGCTTGATTTTTGTTCAAAATATGGTATAATACCACCATTGTTAATAAAATAGTAAACATAGGCAACTTAAATGTCCAAAAGTTCTCGACATGAAACGCAATTTAACCAATACTTATTCGCCAAAGGCGAAAAACCATTTAACCAATTAACCACTCACCAATTAACAAAATTATGCAAAACAAACCCAATCTTCGCTGGTTTTAGCCCAAAAACAAGGATTTGAATGAAAAACAAACCCAATCAAACCCAATTTGCCTCAATGACGGAAGAAGCGGCGAAGGCGTATGATAAAGCAGCGAAGAAATATCATAGGGAGTTCGCAAGATTGAATTTCCCCCGCACCAAAACGTAATAACGACGTGTTCGTGCGGGACTTGCGCCCATTGCTGATTGTGCTGATTACACGGATATTCACCGCAAAGGCCGCAGAGATAAGTGAATATCGAATTTAGAATGGAGGATTTAGAATTCCGAAGTAGTAAGAAATCCGTGGTTGAGAGAGTGGTGAGGGAGTGGAATTAGGTTAGGATGTCTCGCTTGGCGCGGACGAGAGTGCTGTATATTGATACTGTTTTTTCGGGCACAATCTGAAATGCAATCATGAACAGTTTGGTCAGGATGACAGAATCTTCGGTTATCAGTATCCGAAAGCCCCGTACGCCGTCGGCGGCAAGCTCGCTGGTGATGTATTGCTCGAGGCGGGGCTTTTGTTCGAGGGCTTTTTTACCGTCGACTTTTATAGCGTAATTGATGCTCACCGGCCTTTTGGCGATAGAGAACCAGGCCGGCTCGTTTGAAAAAGTTCCTTTGACAAATTGTTTTTTGACCGGAGGTTGGCCCCGGATTTCAAAAGCTATGCCATTGATTCTGTCCGATTCCACTCTTGTCTCATAGAAACCGAAAAGGCTGATACCGGAGAGAAATATGGTCGGAACCATAAGAATATGCCTGGGGACAAACTTCGGCATTTCTACGAAGATTAGCAGAACTAATAAAGTTATAAACAGGAAAAAACCAAACAGTTGTATCGCGGCGTTAATCTTGTTGGCTATCGTGCCTTGCGGCACAGGGGCCACATCGAATATGCCGTTTTTCAATTTAGCCATAACTTAGCCATAACAAAATCTTTCAAATCCATCCATTGCCCGGCGGAATCTTACCATTTGTGCCTTTATAGCTCAAGATGATTATTAAGGGGTGAAATTTCCCCTAATGCGAGCGGTGGGGAGGGGCAATCCCTTATAGCTAAATCGGGCATAACCCTGATTGATTAAACACGAGCCATTCTTATAATAGTCGCGTTATTCGGTTGCGGTTGTGCGACTCGTTGCGGTTATGTTTAACGTTTTACGAAAAGGAGTTTGGCAATGAAAAGTTTTCTTATGGTAAAATTAATTGCGGTGTCGGCCTTTTTGCTTTTCGCATCCTCGTGCAGCGATGTTGCAGTTACCGGCAGAAAGCAGTTCAACCTTGTGCCCGATTCGGTGATGAACTCAATGAGCTTTCAAGAATACTCCAGCTTCATTTCACAAAATCAGCTTAGCGCCGATACCAGCCAGCGGCAGATGGTTGCAAATGTCGGCGCAAGGATTCAAAAGGCGGTCGAGCAATATTGCGCCGAGAATAATCTTTCCGAGCGCATCAAAGGGTATAAATGGGAATTCAATCTTGTCGAAGATGATGCGGTAAACGCCTGGGCAATGCCCGGCGGAAAGGTGGTTGTATATACCGGCCTGTTACATGTTGCTCAAAACGAAGAAGGCCTTGCTGTGGTGATGGGTCACGAAATCGCTCATGCGATTGCAAGGCACGGCGCTGAAAGAATGACGCAGGGCCTTGTCGTGGAACTGGGAGGCACGGCGCTGTCTACGGCACTGTCCAAGTACCCTGCAGAAACAAAAAATCTGTTTATGAAATCTTATGGGGTTGGAACCGAAGTCGGTGTATTACTGCCTTACAGCAGAGTCCATGAGTCTGAAGCCGACCATATGGGGCTGATTTTCATGGCGATGGCAGGGTATAATCCGAACGCGGCGATAGATTTCTGGGAGAGGATGTCTGCTTCAAAACAGGACCAACAACAGCCGCTTGAGATATTGAGTACGCACCCCGCGGATTCGACGAGAATAAACAATATCAAAAAATTGATTCCCGAAGCGATGCAATATTACCGTCCGCAGTAACTATAACACGGACTGACGATAACATTAGCTTATTGCTTGATTCGCGTGGGGTGCTGGTTTACACTCACTGCCGATGGCGGCCGAACGAATAATCGATTTTCATGTCCACGCGTTTAGTGACTCACTTGCCCCGCGGGCAATGAAGAAGCTGCTCGAAGAGACTCCTGAAGTTGAGGCGTATCTCGACGGGACGGTAGGGCAATTGCTCGGTTCGATGGACAAGTGCGGAATCGAAAAGAGCGTGCTAAACTGTATCGCGACGCGGCCGCAGCAGTTCGATTCGATACTCGGCTGGTGCAAAGAAATCCGAAGCGAACGCATCATACCGTTTCCGTCACTTCACCCGAAAGACCAAAGCCCGGCCGATAAGCTCGAAGCCATACGAGACAGTGGATTCAAAGGCGTAAAGTTTCACCCGTACTATCAGGACTTTCGGCTCGATGAGCCGGTGATGATGGGGATTTATGAAAAGGCGGCCGAGCTTGACTTGATGGTTGTTGTGCATACCGGCTATGACATTGCCTTCGAATACGACGACCGGGGCGACTGCGCGAGGATTCTAAAGGTCGTCGAGGCCGTGCCGGAATTGAAGTTCATCACGACACACCTTGGCGCATGGCGGCAGTGGGACCAGGTGGCTGAGCAGCTAATAGGTAAGCCCATTTATATGGAAATCTCTTTTGCCCTGGACGAAATTGCCCCGGCTAAGGCCCGCGATTTGCTGATGCGGCATCCAGAGGACTATATACTCTTTGGGACGGATTCGCCCTGGACGGGCCAGAATCGAACACTCAAGCTGTTAAAAAGTCTGGATTTACCGCAGCAACGGCTGGCAAAAATCCTGCATATCAATGCTGAAAAGCTACTTTTTGGGTGCACAGAATAGCTAAATCCTGCCTTCACCGCCAAGGCCGCAAAACCCACGGAAAATGAGAAATTCGTGCCAAGATGCAACGTAAGTGCTTATCTAAATGAGACTTGTGCAAACCAGTCAAGCTCGGCTATGAAAATTCGGTTTCAGATTATTAGAAAAAGTCCGGGCCAGTATCAGGCGATTGCCTGTTTTGCGCCAAGAGAAATAGTGCAAAAATTGCGTCGAAATCGAAAAAACCGCAGAAAAACTTGTTTTTGCTGTTGTTTTGAGCCAGATTACTTCGATAATAAGCGTGAAAATGGACTTTTAGCGTAATTATTCGTCCGGGCTTGGCGGTCTTTCAGGAAGAAGGCAAATTGAGTAGCTCAAGTCTCATCTCATCTGTTCGCGAATCCCTAATGGAGGCATAATCTATGTTAGCGACATTATTAGGCATAGAAGATAAGTACGTAGCGGCGGCATATTTTTTGTGCGTGGCGAGCACAATTCTGTGCGTGTTGTACGGTCTTGTTATGTGGAACCGGGGCGGTGAAGAAGTGCCGGGACAGCAGGCCGAAGATGTGCGCTGGGCAAAAGAAGAAAAAAAGGTTGAAGAGGAACTTTAAGGCACGGCCGGCTATTTAATACGACGGCTATGCTTAGAATGGATTTGAAGGTCTGGGCAGATAAAAAAAGCTGTTAATTTTGGAGGACAGCATAATGTTGTTAGCACAGGCGGTTGGAGCAACGGATATTATTATCGTATTGGTGTATCTGTTTATGGTGGTCTGGCTCGGTTGGCTGGGTTATATGCGAACGAAGACGGCGACAGATTTTTTGATTGCCGGACGCAGGGTACATCCGTTTGTAATGGCGATGAGCTACGGTGCGACGTTTATCTCGACCAGTGCAATTGTCGGCTTCGGCGGAGTTGCGGGAATGTTCGGGATGAGCTTGCTGTGGCTAACGTTTCTGAATATTTTCGTGGGAATCTTCATCGCGTTTGTGTTTCTGGGGGGACCGACGAGACGCATGGGGCATCATCTGGATGCGCATACGTTTCCGGAACTAATCGGCAGGCGATATCAGAGCAAGTTCATTCAAATTTTTGCGGGCTTGTTGATTTTCATTGCAATGCCGCTTTACGCGTCGGCGGTTCTGATTGGAGCGTGCGAATTTATCGCGACGAAGTTCGGCGTTGATTACACGGTTGCGGTGCTTGTGTTCAGCGTGATTATCGCGGCGTATGTAGTGATGGGCGGACTAAAAGGAGTTATGTACGCCGATGCACTGCAGGGTTCGATTATGTTTATCGGTATGATTATTCTGCTGTTCGCTACGTATAATATGCTCGGCGGTATAAGCGCCAGCCATTCGGCGTTAACCGATATGGCCAAGCTGCCGAGTTTGTTCGGCAAGATAGGTTTTAAGGGGTGGACGGCGATGCCGGGGTTCGGGTGGGGGGAAGGTAAATATGATTTGTGGTGGATAGTAGTCAGCACAATTACGCTTGGAGTTGGTATCGGTGTTCTGGCTCAGCCTCAGCTTGCAGTTCGTTTTATGACGGTAAAATCGAAGCGCGAGCTTAACCGCGCGGTTCTGGTGGGCGGCATCTTTATTTTAATTATGACAGGTGTTGCGTTTACGGTGGGCTCACTAAGCAATGTCTACTTCTACGAGCATGAGACAATTACAGGTGACATTGTTAAGACTACTGAAAAGACGGGCATAATCGCCAAGAAAGAAAGGGGTGTGGAAGCAAGAATCCCGTGCCGGCTGCTGCATATCGACACCAACGGCGATGGTGAAGCGGATGTTACTGTAGTTGGGGCCGGCCATGATGTCGAGAAAGACGGCAAGGTTGTCGCGCCGTTTTCCAAGCTGATGCCGACAGCGGAGATAACGCCTCGTGACGACGGCAAGGTTGATGTTAAGCCGAGAGCGACATCGTTTTTGCGGGCTGTTACGAAGACCAAAAGCGGCGACTGGATGTTCAATACGGGTAGTATTATCCCGACGTATATAACCAGTGCTATGCCGTCGTGGTTCGGAATGCTGTTTTTACTGACGCTTTTGGCGGCGGCGATGAGTACTCTGAGCAGTCAGTTCCACGCTATCGGCACGAGCATCGGCAGAGATGTTTATGAGCAGGCGACGGGTCAGCACGGCAAGAGCATGAATATTACGCGAACGGGCATCATCATCGGCATTATAATCGCGGTAGTATTCAGCTACACTGCACGCGGCGGTTATATAATCGCTCGTGCAACGGCAATATTCTTCGGTCTTTGCGCTTCGGCGTTTCTACCGGCATTTGTCGGCGGATTGTTCTTTAAGTGGGTTACCCGCGCCGGGGCAATATGTTCGATGATAGCAGGTTCATTGGTTACGTTGTTCTGGCTGGTCTTTGTGAAATCGGCAGAGGCCGGAGCAATCGGGCTTGTACAAAAAGTCACCGACGGCAAAAACAGTATCCTTGCAGGTGTTTCAAACTGGCACGTAGTCGACCCGATAGTAGTGGCCTTGCCAGTTTCGATAATTGTGGCGATAGTAATCAGTTTGATTACGAAACGGCCTGCTAAAGAGCACCTTGAGGCGTGCTTTAAGAAATAGAAATTTCTTGACAGAAGCAATGTTATACGTAGTATGCGGCCGAGCAAAAACAGATAAATGTCTTGACGGAAGGAGAAGTCAAATGAAGAAGCTTATCTTTGTTACAGTAATGCTTGTAGTGTCATTGCTGGCAGTGACGACTCAAGGCGCAGAAGGTGACAAGACTCGTCTCGAGGCGACAGCGCCGCCGACACCACCACCGCATCATCACCTGGAGGGAGAATTTCTGGACTGGTTCCATAATCCAGCAGACTGGATAGAGATGGGGGCCGATTTACGATTCAGAATGATATGGGGTAAGAACCTCGATACGGTCAGCGACGATCCAACAAACAACAGAGAGAACCACTGGAATTTTAACCGCTATCGTTTGCGATGGTGGCAGAAGCTGAAACTGGACGATGATATCGATTTCAACACTCGTTTGGTCTATGAGTTCAGGACGTGGGACGAAGGTCCGCATGGGGCGGGTCTAGACAAGCGTGAAAAGGACACTGATTTTGATGAAATTCTTTTCGACAAATTTAATCTGACTGTTCGCAATCTGTTCGGCCTGCCTGTAACGGGAGTTTTCGGTCGTCAGGATATAATTCTCGGCAAGGGCTGGCTGGTCCTTGACGGTACACCGCTTGACGGTTCGAGAACCATCTGCTTCGATGCGTTGAGGTTCACATGGGACCTTGAGGAACAAGATACAAAGCTCGATATGATTTATATCACTCAAAAAGCCGCAGAAGATGCTTGGCTCAAGCCCATCAACGACCGTGACAGGCATTTCACGGAACAGGATGAGCAGGGTGTTATTATATACGCCACGAATAAGTCGCTTGAAAATACACAAGTGGAAGGCTATTTCATTTATAAGAATGACAATCCAATCAATGTAACGGCCAAGGACGAGCCAGTAGCCTGGCCATCCGCAGTATGGAGCAGAAAGGCGGAAATTTACACTTTCGGTGGTGCTGTTGAGCACAAATTCGACGACAACTGGAGCATGCGTGCCGAAGGTGCTATGCAGCGAGGCAAGAAAGAGCTTCCTGCACGAGGCCAAAGCGCCGACCTTGAGGCTTATGGATTTGTCGGCAAGCTGAATTATGCCTTCAACGATGAGCGTAAAAGCAGTCTGCACATCGGTTATGAGTATCTGTCCGGTGACGACCCCGACACACGTGACTACGAGCAGTTTGACCCACTTTGGGGTGAGTGGCCACAGTGGAGCGAATTATACGTTTATACTTATAATCTCGAAACGATGATAGGCGAGACCACAAACCTTCATCGTTTCAACGTAGGCCATTCGTTCAAGCCGTGGCCGAAGTGGCAAATTAATACTGATTACCACGCACTCTGGGCTGATGAGAATACCTCAGAAGCCACGGGTTCGCAATACGCTTATCCTTGGTACGGTAGTCCTCAATTGTCTAACGACAGTAAGTTCCGCGGTCATCTTTTCACTCTGTGGGTGAAGTGGCAATGCTGCAAGCAACTGCGTTGGCACTGGCTGACAGAATACTTCTCTCCAGGCAGTTACTACGACCAGACGAACAGGGATGGGATATACTTTTTGCGGTTCAATATAGAATACGTTTTCTAAAAATCGTATATAACCCTCGACATAAAGCCCGGCTTGTTAAGGCGGGCTTTTTTTATTGAATAAAGGGCCCTGAAGCTTATAATTCATAGTCTATGAGTAAAAACGACAAGTCGAAAAAAGCACTTCTATCAGGAAACGAAGCCTTGGCGTACGGTGCATGGGAGGCAGGGCTTAAGGTGGCCTGTGCGTATCCGGGGACGCCATCGACAGAGATTCTTGAGACTCTGGCTACGTTCAAAGAGGTTGACGCTCAATGGTCGGTCAATGAGAAGGTAGCGTTCGAGGTGGCTTTAGGAGCGGCGATTGGCGGCGTGCGGAGTCTGTTCGCGTGCAAACACGTCGGGCTGAACGTTGCGATGGACCCATTAATGACGGCGTCATATACCGGTGTTGCAGCAGGTTTTGTAGTGGTTGTCAGTGACGACCCCGGGATGCATTCTTCTCAAAACGAGCAGGATACCCGGTGGGTT
>CAZNXD010000068.1:0-7763 GCA_964576935.1 uncultured Pirellulales bacterium
GTTTTGATTCGAAGCCACGGCGCCGCCCCGGCTGAGATTAAAAAACTGAAAGAGAGAGGTCTGAAGATTATCGATGCCACTTGTGTCCTGGTAAAACGGGTCCAGGAAATCGCCTCAGCCCTGGGCGATGAAGGCTACAAAGTCGTGGTTATTGGCAACAAAGACCACCCCGAAGTGAAGGCTGTCGTTGGTTCAGCAGATGATGTTATAGTAATCGCTGATGAGTCAGACCTTCGTAAGTTGCCTGTTGATAGCAAGTTAGGAATTCTGTGCCAGACCACACAAAGCCCTGAGTATTTCAATCAAATGCTCTGTGCCATCTGCGGGCATGGATTTACTGAGCTAAAAGCCATTAATACCCTTTGCAAAGAAGCTGTCGAACGGCAGAAATCAGCAGTGGAATTATGCAAAAAAGTCGATATAATGTTTGTTCTTGGCGGACTCGAAAGTGCCAATACTCGCAAATTGGCTGAGCTTTGCAGGTTACATAATCAGCAGACATATCACTTGCAAAATCTCTCCGAACTTGATAAAAACATACTTTTGTCCAAAAAAACTGCGGGCGTAACCGCAGGGGCATCGACGCCGGAATGGATTATATCCGAGTTTGTCGAATACTTGCGGGCCTGTTAGTCTGTTTGAATTTAGAGGTAATAGGCGCATTGGCAGTGGTTGCCGATGCTTTTTTCTAATATTAACCGTGTGCCAGCCGGCACTGGGCACTTGCAACGTGAATGTGGGGCGTCGCAGAGCTCAAAATTGAAGACTCCACACAGGAATTAAATTTATGGTAGACAGAAACATTACAGAAAAGTTGGGTATCTCCGAACAGGAGCTTGATAGCCAGGTTGAACAGATGTTCGGTAAGGAAGAAAGTGATTATCTCGAAGCAGTCCTGCAAAAAAAGGTCGACTCGAGATTACCGGGGGCAATCCTGAAAGGCACAATCGTCTCGCAAATAGGAAATGACGTTATCGTCGAGGTGGGACTCAAAAGCGAGGGAATAGTAGATGCAAGTGAATTCGACAGTGCTGATGAAGTCGAGCCTGGAAAGGAAATCGAGGTTCTCCTCGAGGATACAGACTCAGGGGATGGTATAATCCTGCTCAGCAAACGCAAAGCAGACCGCATCAGGGGCTGGGAACACGTGATTGCAACAAAGAAAGAAGGCGATGTCGTAAAAGGCAGGGTTATTCGCAGAATCAAGGGAGGCTTACTCGTCGATATTGGAGTACCGGTCTTTCTGCCGGCTTCACAGGTGGATATAAGAAAGCCCGGTGACATTAGCAGGTTTATCGGCAGAGAAGTTGAATGCAAAGTTTTAAAGATAGACGTCGAAGGTCGTAACATAGTCATATCAAGACGCAAGCTCATCGAACAGGAAAGGCAGAGCAGCAAAGAAAAAATCCTGGCTGAGATTGAGCCTGGGCAGACCAGAAAAGGTGTCGTCAAAAACATTGCCGACTTTGGCGTCTTTGTCGACCTTGGCGGCCTGGACGGCCTGCTTCACATCAGTGACCTTAGCTGGGGCAGAATATCGCATCCATCAGAGGTGGTTGATCTGGACCAGGAAATCGAGTGCGTAGTTATTGGAGTTGATAAAACCAATGAAAAGATATCGCTCGGATTGAAACAAAAGACCGCAAGTCCATGGGAAACTGTGGAAGAAAAATACCCCATCGGTTCACGAGTCCGCGGTGCCGTTGTCAATATCATGAATTACGGCGTTTTTGTGCGGCTTGAAGAGGGCATTGAGGGGCTCGTGCATATCAGTGAAATGAGCTGGACCAAGCGGTTGAATCATCCCAATGAGATGTTAAACCTTGGCGATGAGATTGATGTCATGGTCCTCAATGTCAACAGGGATAAGCAGGAAATATCACTCGGCTTAAAGCAGACCGAGACAAACCCATGGGCCGTTGCTTCTCAGAAATACCCGCCGGGTACTGTTGTCACCGCAAGGGTTCATAGCTTCACGAATTTCGGAGCCTTTCTTGAAATAGAGGAAGGCATAGACGGAATGGTGCACATCTCCGATTTAAGCTGGACCAGAAAGTACAACCATCCCAGCGAAGCTATGAAAAAGGATGAAATGATTAAATGTGTTGTCCTCGATGTGGACCAGGACAAACAGCGGGTCTCGCTGGGAATTAAGCAGTTAACCGAAGACCCCTGGCTGCATGCTATCCCGGATAAGTACATACCGGGCCAGATTATCAAGGGCAAAGTCACAAAGCTCACCAATTTTGGAGCGTTTGTTGAGCTTGAACCCGAACTGGAAGGACTGCTGCATATCTCCGAGCTGGCCGACCATAAAATCGATAATCCACAGGACATCGTCTCAGACGGCGATGAAGTTGAGGTTAAGATTCTAAAGGTCGACACTGAGTCTCGCAAAATCGGCTTATCTCTGAGACGAGCTCAATGGGCTGCTGAAGAGCATACAGTTGAAAAGTCCGAAACAAAGCCTGAAAAGGAAAAACCTGTTGCCGTCCAGACTGTTCTCTCGGATGAGCATGTGGACGAAATCACATCACCTAAGACCGAACAGCAGCAGACAACCACTGAGCCTGTTGTTCAGGAGTCGGAAAAAACTGATGACACTGCAACCGATGCTGTTACACAGGAATCCGAAGAACAGGCCGAGCCTGAGCAAAGCTCCGATGAGCAGACTTCCAGTGGCGACGACGAGGATAGCAAGGACGAGGATAGCAAGGACAAAGAATAGTCCGGTTAAACAAGTGAGTATAGTTTTTAACGGCTATTGCGCCCTATAACGGGTATTTGTTCAGTGACTCCACGACTGTTATGCGCTCAAATCACTTCTGCAGGGGCACAACTGCGCCCTTGTCAAAGCCTCAGTTAAACCTCCCCTTTAGTCCTACCGATATCTTGTCCCAGAGACAATAGGTGGATTGGACGTCCCATAAGTCTGAATACGTACATTTTGAATCATGAGCCTTTTATGGTCGATGTGGAGAGATTCACTCACCGGGCAGGAGGGCGATTATAGCTTTTGATATCACCATAAAAGAATACCTTAAAGAAATTGACGAAGCCCCGCTTCTCGACGTACAGCAGGAAAGGGAGCTCGGAAGGCGCATCATAGAAGATAACGACCCAATGGCCAGAGACCAGCTCGTACGAAGCAATTTACGATTAGTCGTAAACATTGCCAAAAAATACGCTAACCGCGGAATCGGCCTTGGCGATTTGATTGAGGAAGGTAATCTCGGTCTTATCAAAGCCGTCGATTATTTTGACCCATCCCGGGGGACAAGGTTCAGCACATACGCCGCCTGGTGGATTAAACAAAGCATAAAGCTCGCTCTTTTAAACAACGTCCAGCCCATGCACATACCCACCTACATGGTCGCCCTTATCAATCAGTGGCGGCGCACCGCTGCCGAGCTTGAGACCAGTCTGGGCAGGGCCCCGGGACTCGAAGAGATGGCTGCGGTCACGAAACTGCCCCTTCGCAAAGCGAAAGTTATTGAACAGGTCGTTAACATCATCAGTTCAATTCGAGATACCGCGGGTGATGATGGTATTGACCAGAATCAGACTATTGAGGCTACTCTGCGTGATAAAGATGCAGCCCAGCCCGAAGATGATATGGTCGCTGATGAAGAGCAGGCCAAGGCAATCAGGCTGCTTGACAGAATAGACGCTCGCGAAGCCCACGTCTTGAGAATGCACTACGGCCTGGACGGCAAAATACCTATGTCGCTCAAAGAGATAGGCGAAAAGCTCAACCTGACACGCGAGAGGATTAGGCAGATTCAGCGAGAGGCCCTGACAAGGCTCTACGAGCAAATGAACGAGTAATTCTGCTTACGCCTCTGGGGTTTCACACTTGAATTTCTTTTTCTTTCCTCTAATATGTACCCACCGTATAATCGAGCCAGCAAGTTCGGCGTTTTCAAGGGAGGTACATAGAACATGGCCGATGCTAAGTTAGATTTGAAGCAATACATGCGCAGCATACCCGACTGGCCCAAAAAGGGTATTCTCTTTTGGGACATCACTCCGCTGCTGGCCGATGCAGAAGCTCTTTCTGCCGCCATCAAAGCCCTGGCGGAAAGCTATAAAGACTCTGCCATTGACTACGTCGCCGCTGTTGAAGCACGCGGATTCATATTCGGCTCTGCTGTAGCAGAAGCTCTTGGTGCCGGTTTTGTGCCCATAAGAAAAAAGGGCAAGCTTCCCTTTGATACCAAATCGGTCACTTATGATTTGGAATACGGCCAGGATACTCTTGAAGTGCACGTCGATGCCGTCAAACCCGGTTCAAAAGTCCTAATGGTCGATGATTTGCTTGCCACTGGAGGAACCATGGCAGCCGCCTGTAAGCTTATCGAGAAAATCGGCGGCCAAGTCGCGGCAATTGCCTTTCTTATCGAGCTTGACGACCTCCACGGCCGGGAAAAGCTAAAAGACTATAACCTGAATGTTTTGATTAATCTCTAAGAGACGCTTAAGTATAGTTTGGTCTGCTTGTAAAAGAAAAAGGACTCAGGCGAATTCGTCTGAGCCCTTTTGATTAAGCTATTAAAATAACTATTTTCGCTTTCTCAGCAGTGCAAATGCACCTAACCCAAGCAAAGCTATGGTTGTCGGTTCCGGAACTAAAGTTGGATAAGCACCTATTCTAAACCATGGGGCATGCGGCAGAGAAGTGTTGTCTGTGTATACCATTATCTTAGCCCATTGACCGACTGCAATCGGATCGTCATAGAATTTTAAATCCAATGTCGCGCCGACCACCTCATTATCGACTTCCCAGTCCAGATCTATGACCTCAACCCAGTTATATCCTGTTTTAATATACAATTTTGGTGCGACGGTTTCGCTAAAATCAACGTTCGTAATATCCGAACCGAAGCAGCTTTTAATCTTAAGATGGAAATCACCCCAGTCTTCATCTTCACCGCAAGCGTTCCATACCCATATCGTTGCCCAGCCCATCCACTCGTCGCCGAGTTCGCCTCCATCCTCATGGTCAAGCTCTAAGGTATCATCGATGCCAAAGTCGCCATACCAGTCCACCTCAAGGGGAGTGTTTATATCACCCCATTCTCCATCGTCGGCAAATGCATTTGATGTTAATACGAACAATAGCAGACAAAATAGAAATGCGGACACAAATGTGAAATTCTTCATCACATACTCCTCTTCATACAACAAACTCTCACCACAGTCTCACTCCTACTCACCTCAGGGCACAGCTTGAGTTTTCTCCGCCCTAAGCTTCGCCGGACTCTACTCTCACACATTATTATGCCTTTGGATAAATTAAGAATCAAGCATTTTTTTTGTTTTCATTGTGAAAATTTAGCCATAGACGTTTTAAAATTATTCCGTGCGTGACTTATGAATCCTACTTAACCATAGGCCTATATAAAAAAGTAGTACATTAATTTCGTTAACATAGCAACTTAGCGGTTTGGCAGTCGGTGATGCTTAGCATAGGCCTGTTTGCCCTGCGGTTATTATGAGATTGCAATAAATGGGAAATTGCCCAAAAGAAAAAGCCCGCATCTTTGATGCGGGCTTTTTAAAGTTTACTTAAATCAGAGCTTTATCTTCTTCTCCGAATCAGCATAGCTCCCAAGCTTAGCAGTGCTATCGTAGCAGGCTCAGGAGTAATTACAAATGCTAAGTCCATCGACTCGTAGGTTATCGGATCGATAAGTTCGTTCCATGGTTCACCGAGGATTCGCCAGACGGCATCATCATTGAAATGGTCTGCCGACTCCTTCCAGCCGATGTCAGTCTCGACAGGTTTCTGGATGGTAAACTCCAGCCAGTAGATTGTCCCTTCTTCCTGCCAGAAAGACTCAGCTTCATCGAAAAAGAAGTTCATCTGCCAGACTTGCTGGTGATCCGGAACTGTGGGCGCAACCATAGTCCCTGCGGGGTCACGAGCGTCAAACCACCCTTGCGGCCCGGTATCCCATAGCCGTATGGACCAATCGGTCTGGTCGCCATGCCACAACATGTCAAGTGGGTGGCTGAACGTGTTGTCGATTTCTTCCCCTGAAATACCGGCATCGCCCACGGGATCGTCAGACCATATCGCCAAGTGGACCGTTTCGGGGTCGAAGACTTCGTCCTCTTTGAATGAGACCCATGTATGGATGTCCCTTACGTACCCGGTTTCCGAACATTGCCAGTCGTCGGCCAGGAACACATAATACGAAGACATCACATCCCATCCTCCATCCACCTTGGGCAACTGTGGGAAATGCATCTTGTTGGGATCGCTTACGTCCCAATCTGCAAAAGCAACACCCGCCATTAAAGAAATGCTTAAAAGAAAAAGAATTGGTCTCCTCATTGTTATGCTCCTCCCTTTTATTGGCTCACACTCTCCTTGAATCGAGTTTTCTCCACTACTTCGCTGGACTCTCACACAACTAACATATTGCCCTCAAAATCCTTAAAAAGCAAGCGTTTTTTTTAAATTTTTCTTGTCTATCGTGATATTTTTTCTCCTCGCTTCATAAGCCTAAGTAAAATAAAGCACTTATAAATCACCCCTTTCTACGGACTTTTTGAAAAAAAATGAAGAAAAATGTTTCTATTATCCATCCCCGCTAATATTTCCAAAGATTCCAGCGGTTTTTAGCATAATCTTAGCGGCCCAGCTCAAACCGGCCTGTAATGTGTCCTCGCCGTGCAACAACTATTCTGTCGTTGTCATGGTAATCCTTATGAACCGCTACTTCGGAAAAAATCCCGGTATCTTCCAGCAGCTTCTTAACTTCAGCTCCCTGCCTGTAGCCGATCTCAAGCATCAGCGCGGAATCTTCTTTCAAAAACTCCTCCACCCGCTCAGCTATCCTCCGGTAAATATCCAGACCGTCCGCCCCTGCCAAAAGAGCCGATTTCGGTTCGTACTCACGAACGTTCTTATCGAGCCTTTCAAACTCACCTGAAGTGACGTAGGGCGGATTGCAAATAATCAAATCGAATTCGCATCGGTCCAGCGGCTGAATAAGCGGTTCAAACAAATCACCGTGCAGCAATTTAATACGTTCACCGAGCTGATATTTTTCTACGTTTTGCTCAGCCACTTCCAGAGCATCGTCGGAAACATCTGTCGCAATGATTTTTGCGTTCGCATAGTTCTTCGCGACGGCAACTGCGATACACCCCGAACCCGTGCACAAATCACAGAGAAGCTGCTCGCCGCCCCTTTTCTGTAAAAACTCAATCGTTCGTTCGACTAATAACTCCGTCTCAGGCCGAGGTATCAGACACGCCGGTGTAATATGAAATTCAAGAGAATAGAATTCACACTTGCCGGTAAGATACGCAATTGGCTCATGCTCACCGGCACGTTTGACTAATTCATGTAATTTGTCCAGAAGCTCTTTACCGACAGGCTTGTCAAATTGAGTATAAAGCTCAATTCGCTTTAATTTCAGCACGTCTGACACAAGCAGCTCTGCACTGACCCGCGGCGATTCGAGTCCCTTTTCTGTAAAGTACTCCGTGACCCAGTTCAGCAGCTTCTGAATAGTCCAGTCACTCATGCCCCCATAATACCAAAAGCTTAAAGTTTGCACAGCCCCAAAAGAAACTTGTTCATTCTCTAAAGGCCGAGGCCATTCTTTTTGCCTTCGGTCAGGAATTCCGAAGCTGCTTTTATATTATCCGCCGCTGAGATGAGAAACAGCTCATCTCCTTCTTCGATTACCTGTGCACCTCTGGGGATAGTAAACTCTTCCTTTTGTTTTTTATAAACCGCTATGAAG
>CAZNXD010000069.1:0-7699 GCA_964576935.1 uncultured Pirellulales bacterium
GGCGGGAATTATCCGACAAAACTATCGAACTGAACGTGCCCGGCAAAACTCAATTTGCTGATTATATTATAGAAGCGACTGTCACCGATTTCGATGCCGCTCGTTTCGAGAAATTCAAAGCCCAAAAGAACAGCTTCGTTGAATGGTTCGATTTCGACAAATTGTCTCTTCCGCTTACTATCCGGCCCCGCCGACAGGGCGACAGGTTCATCCCACTGGGCCTAAACGCTGAAAAAAAGGTGGGCCGATTCCTCACCGATGCGAAAGTACCGCAAAACCTGCGCAAAAACGTACTCGTCATCACCGATATCGAAAAAATCATCTGGCTCTGTCCCGTCAGAATCAGCAACGCCGCCAGTGTCGGTTCAGAAACTATCAAAATCCTACATCTGCAAATTGCCGAATCCCAATCATCGTTCCAGTAGGCCGCGAACGTTGAAAATCCGCCCACAGTCGGCTAAACCCCTCCCTGGGACCTGATTGGAATAAACCCTTGACAATGCCCCCGGACGAAAATACAGTAGCGGTTTCGTTTGTCGGCAGTTCGACGAATACATTGATAGAACCGTTTTTGAGCACGTAAAAAAGGAGATGATGTAATGGCAACAAAAGTTGCAATCAACGGCTTCGGAAGAATCGGAAGGGCCACGACCAGAATCCTGATGCAAAGAAAAGGCGAGCTTGACCTTGTCGCCATCAATGACCTCTCGGACGCAAAGAGCCTGGCACACCTCTTTAAATACGACACAGTCATGGGCAAGTGGAACGGCACTGTCGAGGTAAAAGGCGATTCGCTCGTCATTAACGGCAAAGCTATCAAGGTCCTCGCCGTCAAGAATCCCGCCGAGCTGCCCTGGAAAGACATGGGAGTTAGTATTGTTGTCGAATCGACCGGCGTCTTCCGCACAAAGGAATCACCAAAGGGCGGTTACGGCGACCACCTAAAAGCCGGCGCAAAATACGTCGTCCTGACCGTACCCGCCAAGGACGATATCGACGCCACCATCGTACTCGGCGTCAACAACGATAAAATGACAACGGAAACTAAGTGTATTTCCAACGCAAGCTGTACCACCAACTGCCTGGCACCGTTGGCAAAAGCGCTTCACGATTCAATCGGCATCGAAAGAGGCCTTATGACAACCGTGCACGGCTACACAAACGACCAGCGCGTCGGCGACATGATTCACAGTGACATGCGTCGTGCTCGCGCCGCCGCAATGAATATCATCCCCACCACCACCGGCGCCGCAAAAGCTCTCGGCAAAGTAATACCCGACCTGGACGGAAAACTCGACGGCTTTGCCCTTCGTGTTCCCGTCATCGTTGGAAGCTGCGTTGACCTCGTAGCCGAAATGAAGAAAGAAACAACCGCTGAAGAAGTAAACGCCGCAATTAAAGCCGCCGCCGAAGGCGAGCTCAAAGGCATACTTGAATACTGCGATGAGCCCATCGTAAGCAGCGACGTCATCGGCAACCCCGCATCGAGCATATTCGATTCGCTCTGCACCATGGTCAAGGGCAAGATGGTCAAGGTCGTCAGCTGGTATGACAACGAGTGGGGCTATTCCACTCGAACAGTCGACATCATGGAAAAGCTGGCTAAGATGTAAAGTTAATGACGAGGGCCCGTCTTTATTCGGACGGGTTCTTTTAATATCTTGTGAAACGCCAACCATATCGTTTTTTTTTATTGCGAGGCGTTTTATAACCAGGTATTGAACCATGGATAAAAAACAGCTTGAACAGATACTTGTACTCATCAAGCCGGACGCCCTTAAGAATTCCATCACAGGATTTATCCTTTCTCAGTTATCAGAATTCCATACAGGGTCCCGTTTTGCAGCCGCCAAGATTGTCAATGTCAACAGGTTCCTTGCAGAAGAACACTATGCCGAACACAAGGGAAAGGTCTTCTATGAGTCACTGCTGGACTACATTACCGGTAAGATTCATTATCCTGAAAATGAGAAATGGAAACGCAGGGTAATTGCGATCGTTTACCAAGGCCCCGGCGTGCTGGAGAAGCTAAGGTCAATAGCAGGCCCGACAAATCCACACCATGCAAGAGAAGAAAAACCCGGTTGTCTCAGATCGCTTGGAACGCTGGTGCCAATCAAAGACGCAAACGGCAATATTATCGATAATCGAATGGACAATTTAATTCATACTTCAGCCACGTATGCTGATGCCGAACGGGAAATTAAGCTCTGGTTTTTACCCCACGACATCCCCCCGCTCATGCGGGCCTATCCTACAGAGATATGTCATACTCATTATTATTATAAGGACGGCCGGCTTTATGACACATATGAGCCGGAGAGTTTGTTTCTACTGGCACCCGGTGATGTGGTTTGGAAAACCGATCTGGATATTCTCCAGAGCCATGCCAAAAACGAACCTGCAAAAGGCAGATTAAATACTGTTGTGGCAAAATATCTTATCAACAGAGATTCGCAGTATTAATGGAGTGGAGTTTTGAGAAGAAAACACAGGAGACCACCATGGCCAAAAAAACAGTAGCCGACATTGATATTAAAGGCAAAAAGGTTCTGATGCGTTGCGATTTCAACGTGCCGCTGGACGAAAACTGCCAAATCACCAGCGACGACCGTATCGTAAAAGCGCTCCCAACAATAAAGACCGTTTTAGACGGCGGCGGCAGGCTGATTCTAATGAGCCATCTTGACCGGCCTAAAGGCGAACCTGACCCAAAATTCAGTCTTGCGCCGGTTGCTAAAAGATTAGGCGAACTTTTAGGCAAAGAAGTAATCTTCGCCACAGACTGTATTGGTGATGACGTAAAGAAAAAAGCACAAGCTCTAAAAGCCGGTGACGTGATGCTGCTGGAAAACCTTCGCTTTCACAAGGAAGAAACCATAAAAGACAAGGCCGCCAAGGAAGATGCCCAGCTTCGCCAGGCAAAAGACGACTTCGCCAAACAGCTCGCCGACCTGGCGGACATCTACGTCGACGACGCTTTCGGCACAGCTCATCGTGATAACGCCTCGATGTACACTGTCCCTGTGATGATGGAAGGCAAGCCCAGGGTCATCGGTTTCCTTATCGAGAAGGAATTGAAATTCCTCGGCGAAACAGTGAGCAATCCTGAAAAACCCTTCGTGGCAATACTCGGCGGAGCAAAGGTCTCAGATAAAATCGGAGTCATTGAGAATCTGATTGATAAGGTTGATGCAATTTTAATCGGCGGCGCTATGACTTATACTTTTTACAAGGCACAGGGCACAAAAGTCGGCAAAAGTCTCTGCGAAGATGACTTCCTCGACAAAGCATCCGCCCTGCTCGAACAGGCCAAAGAAGCAGAATGTGAAATAGTCCTGCCCATAGACAACGTCGTCGCCAAAGAAGTAAAAGCCAACGCCGAGAACAAAATCCTCGCCGGTGACATTGAAGATGAATGGGCAGGCCTCGACATCGGTCCGGCTACCGTCAAACTCTTTCAAAGCAAGCTCGAGGGCGCAAAGACAATCGTCTGGAACGGCCCTATGGGCGTCTTCGAGACCGAGCCGTTTGATGAGGGGACCAAACAGGTGGCCAAAGCGGTAGCCGCCGCAACCGATGCCGGAGCAAGAAGCGTTATAGGCGGCGGTGACAGCGCCAGCGCAATAAACAAACTCGGACTGCAGGATAAGATATCTCACATATCGACCGGCGGCGGCGCGGCACTGGAATTCCTTGAAGGCAAAAAATTCCCCTGCATCGAAACCCTCGACGACAAATAATAGTTTTTTACCGATATGGACAAGCTGAAACTGCCAAAAGCCGGAACTGTTGAAGTCGTACCATCGATTTTAAGCGCCGACTTCGCAAACCTCGCCGACGAAATTGCCCAGATCGAAGCCGCCGGTGTAAAGATGGTCCACCTCGATGTCATGGACGGCCACTTCGTACCCAACATTACCATCGGCCCGCCCGTCATCGCGAAGCTCCGCAAATACAGCAGTCTCGTCTTCGACAGCCATCTTATGATTTCCGAGCCGTCCAGATACGCCGAGCAATTCATCGAAGCCGGCGTAAACAACATCACCTTCCACATCGAGGTCGAGCCCGAGCCCGAAAAGCTCATCGAAAAATTACACAGTCTCGGCTGCACCGCCGGAATTACGCTAAATCCCGAAACACCCGTCGAGACAATAGAAAAAATCGCTCCCCTCTGTGATATGGTTCTTGTAATGACCGTCCATCCCGGTTTCGGCGGCCAGAAATTTTCACACGATGCCGCAAAAAAAATCACTCGCGTCAGACAAATCGTCGGCCCCGACATTCGAGTCGAAGTTGACGGCGGAATCGACCCCGAAACCACCCCGCTCGTCGTCTCTTACGGCGCAGACACTCTCGTCGCGGGCAACGCCATTTTCTCAAAGCCCGACCGCTTGGCCGCAATCCAGGCTATCCGCGACGCAGCCCGATAGTTTTTCGTAGTTAAACAGGCCGATTTCTGGTAGAATCCCAAAAAACGTGACCCACAGATAACTTATGGTTATGGCAAAAAAGCAAAATGCAAAATGGAACGGCTTTAGCCTAAAGCCACGCAAAGACATGCCCGAAGGCCTCTGGATGCGTTGCGCCGGCTGCGAGCACATGATTTATAAAAGCTCCGTCGAGAAAAATCTTGACGTCTGCCCGCAGTGCAATCATCACTTCCGAATCGACGCGCCGACAAGAATTAAATACCTCACCGACGAAGGCTCATTCGAGGAAGACTTGACAAACCTCACCAGCGGCGACCCGCTCACTTTCAAATTCAGGGGCACGACATACAAAGACCGACTCGAAGCCGACCAGAAAAAGTCCGGTGCAACCGAAGCCATGCGAATCGGCAAGGCCTTCATCAAAGGCCGCGGCATAATCTTAGCTGTAATGGAGCCGAACTTCTTAATGGGTTCGATGGGCCTGGTAGTCGGCGAAAAATTCTGCGCTGCCATTGACAAAGCCATCGACGAAAAACTGCCGCTTGTCGTCGTCTGCTGCAGCGGCGGTGCAAGAATGCACGAAGGAGTCGTATCACTCGGCCAGATGGCCAAGACCAGCGCCGCCGTCGCAAAGTTCAACGAAGCCGGAGGCCTTTACATTGCCGTACTTGCCGACCCCACAACCGGCGGAGTTACCGCCAGCTTTGCAATGCTCGGCGACGTCACCATAGCCGAGCCCGGCGCACTTATTGGTTTTGCAGGCCCACGCACAATCGCCGAGACTATCAAGGTCGAGCTGCCCGAAGGTTTCCAGACCGCAGAGTTCATGCTCGAGCACGGCTTTGTCGATATGATTGTCGAGCGCAAAGACCTCAGAAGCGAAATCGCCCGCCTAATCGACTACTGCCAAAAATAACTAACCACCTCCCGCACTATTCGTATCGGAAGCAAGTTCTTCATCAAGCCTGCGGAGCCGTTTGTCAAGATTTTCAATTTTGGGTCCTAGACAGTAACTTGTCATATGCAGGCCGACTTGCTGTAGATTCGCCATGCATACTAACTTCCTCAACTGGTGTTGTGTGAGGTTCTTTACTGGTGGCTTATTGGGATATTCATAAGGGACATAAAACGGCTCTGGCTGCTGAAGCATTTTCCCCGATACATAAGGACCTAATTGTGGGAATGAAAAATCAACAGAGCTTTTGTCTGTCATCGGCTCAAGTTGTAACTGTGACTCAAGCTGCTCCATACACTTGTCCAGTCGCTTTCCAAGCCAGTCAGCCTGTCGAGCGAATTTTAAGGCAAGAGCATGAGTCTGCTCGACCCTTTCAGACAAAGCAAAAACGTATTCGGGCACAGAAATGTCTTCACTACAAATTCGGAGCCGAAGCTGGTTGACTTTCTTCAAAAGCACTGTGGATAATACCAATTGTGCCACGACAACAATTAACAGAATTCCAATGGCAAAGTCTGAGCGTTTCATATTCCGAACCCCCTATCCGGCATATTCTGATTGACTTAATCTCCCGGCGGGATTTATCCTTTTTCCCAGCCCGTGTTTCTATTTTACCAAGGCGACTTAGGATTGACAATCCAATGTTTAGAATTAAAAGTCTCCGGATTGAGCAGGAAATTAGTGCCAATACTGCCAAAAATAACTACCCCCCGTATATTTCACCGCCTTAATACGCAAACTCTATGTGAACTTATTGTGCGGTTTGGCTGACGCGCTCTTTCAAAACATCCATGCGCTCCCGAATCTCCTGAGCCATTCTGCTGTTCGGAAAATCGTGGACAATCTCCTCGCCCGTCTCTAAGGCCTTGGCCCACTGTCTGCCCGATACGGCAATCGAAAAACGTATGCCGAGACTGTGCAGCTTAGACTTGAATATATCGCGTGCCGCCTCCTGCAACGCCAGCCCTTCGTTCGGCGTCAGGTACGGGTCAAGCTCTCTAAGTATCTCCAGGCTCCTGTCGGTCGCCTGCCGGTTAACGGCATCGTCCCACATATTCAAAAGCACCTTTTTACGCTCCAGCTTTTTATCAGCCAGCTTCTGCCGCATCTGCTCCGCCTTTTCCGATTCCGGGTACATCTTAATCAGATTCTCGATATGCAAACTGGCCGTGGACCATTCATGCTCATTAATTAATTCGTCAATATTAGTGATAAGCTGATTCTCTCTTTCATCTCCGGTAGCCGACTGATATTTATCCGCCTCAATCCTCAGCTTCTCCGCCAGTTCCTGATGAGGCGCGCTTGCATCAAGTTCGTCAATCAGACTATGCGCCCCTTCGAAATCATTATCTTGCAGCTTATTGAACACCGCCTCGCGCACCGCCCGCGCATCGTTCTCACGATATGCGATTAACTTCGCCGAATCGCTCAGCCGAACGCTCTGCAGGGTTTGGGAAAGCACCGTCCGCTGTTTTTCCTGCGCCTCGGAAATCTTGTCGAGCGTTCGGGCGTTATAATCGAGCAGCTCTATAATCTTCGTCAGCGTTGCCAGTATCACCACCAGCGTAAAAAACAGCAGCATCGCGCCGAGAATCCAGAACAATAGCGGCATCGTTCCCGCCCTGCCGGACCTGAATATGTTCGTAAATAGGGCAAGAAGAACAATTATGCCCGTAGCCGCATATATAACTATGGAGTACCATTTGAAATAAAGGGCCGATGTGTCTTTCTTGATAGCCATTGCGATGTCCTTTCATAAAGCTCGCGAAAAGCTGACTTACATATTATAATAGACAAAGCGCGTCCGGTCAATATCAGCAAAAGTTACGAATGACCGGCACGAACGAGCCTATTATTGATAAATGAGGTGACTGATATGAAGCGAATCGTACTGTTAGTTATGATTTTGGCGATGGCCGCTTACTGTTTCGCAGCCGTCGAACCAAACGATATCAAGGCAGTGGTCAAAGGGAACAATACCTTCGGCCTGAATATGTATCTAAAGTTATGCGACGAACCGGGCAATATCTTCTTTTCACCATACAGCATTTCAACAGCCCTGGCCATGACCTACGCCGGAGCGCGAGGCCAAACCGAAAAAGAAATGGCCAATGTCCTGAACGTCCCCGTAATCACCGACATCGCCTGCGCCGGTATAGTAAGCGCACCCTGGCCGCAGGAAAGATACCACGGGGCCTTCGGCGAAGTAATCAATCAGCTAAACGCTCAGGGTGAAAAAGGTGCATACAAACTTGTCGTTGCTAATGCTCTGTGGGGTCAGAAAGGTTACAGCTTCTTGAAAGAATTCACA
>CAZNXD010000070.1:0-7672 GCA_964576935.1 uncultured Pirellulales bacterium
TTCGATATCTATGTTTATGGCGCTACGGATGGAAACTTCACTTTGTCAACACCTGTCTATGACTCTAATAAACATATAAACGGAGGTTACGACGGTGGTTTATTTGTCTACGGCGAGGACTGGACAGCCTTTGAGAATGTGCTTATCGATGATACCAATGCATTGACTCTGAGTTATGACGGTACGATAAACGCCATTCAGCTTATAAGAAAAAAGCCGCCTGTCGAGATTGTCGGTGATGATATCACAATTGAGGCTGAAGACTATGACGTAGCATACGAAACAAACAAAAGGGGTGAGAACGACCCATGTGTTACACGATTAGGCGCAGATATCGGTGACTACACTACTCCAGACGGCAACCCGACGGGAGTTGGATATCTGAACAATGATGAATATATGATATATGACATCATTGTCGATTCAGATAATGATGGAACCTATTACATTTCTGCGTATGTTCTCACGTCACAGACAGACCAGGATGCTACTATGATGATGTACCTCGATGACGATATCTGCTTAGGTGTACTTTACAAGGCTTACGCGGATACAGGGACGTTTGACCCCACCGACAAAGTTAAAGTTCAACTCTTCGAAGGGGAGCACACCTTGACATGGGTGTCTGAAACAGATATTTACTTCGACATCGACAGGTTTAAATTAGAGAGACTCGCTGGCGCTCCTGGCGATGACCCCAACTTTGTGAATTGTGATGAGGTCTATCAATATCACTACGACTACGAAAATGATTTTGATGGCGACTGCGATGTTGATGCTAATGACCTTGCTTATATTACCGAAAACTGGCTTACTTGCTACAGCCAGGATCCGAATGATTGTTAATGATGCTTTGGTCTTCTTTGTTGATTTCCAGGACTTTGCTATATTTGCATTAGCTTGGTCCGAGTCTGGAGACTCTCCATGGATTTCTGATTGTGATATTAGTCTTCCCGCTGGCATCATCGACGAAGAGGACCTCCAGGTATTCGCTGATAACTGGCTGGCTGGCATTGAGTAGCTTTATTGTCGGTCGCCCGACTGTCCGCCGAACTGGTAACCGAGGCTCTCTGATGATATGGTTCCGTTGGTGGGGCGCTTTCTTCATCAGATTGCTAAATGATAAGGCCGCGAGTGTCAGACTCGCGGCCTTGATTTTAACTATCCAAAAATGAAACTTGTCCGCCGGCTTGTCCCGCATCTGGTATCTGGCATCCAGTATCATGCATCCGACATCTTGCATCTGACATCGAGTATCCAGTTTGCTTTGACGCGAAGCTGTGTAGCAGCAGCATACGGAGGCTATGAACCGGCGAGGCAAGCTCGCTTGTCGGGAGGTTCAAGTCTCTGGATGCATAGGCCGTCGAAGACACCGCGTCAAAGCTAAATCCGTGTAATCTGTGTAATCTGTGGTTAAATATAAGTTTGTGTTCATTCGTGGTTAATTAAATCCGTGCAAATCCGCGATAATCCGCGGTTATTTGCTTTGTGCCTATGTGCCTTTGTTCCTTTGCCCCTTAATGACAAATCTGTAAAAATCTGTGTTACTTGTCTTGAGTCTATCGTCCGTACTATCTGCTTGGCCTAACGACGAAGTCGAAGCAGACAAAGCTGAATAACCGGCGCGAAAAGCTCGTCCGTCCTGAGCTTGTCGAAGGGGCTTATCGGGAGGTTAGCAGTTTGGATGCACATAGGCCGTTTCTCAAACGGCCGGGCCAAGCTATAACCTGCGAAATCAGCGAAATCTGCGTCTTAAATATTTCTTCATGTCCTTCATGGTAAAGCTAAATCCGTGTAATCTGTGTAATCTGTGGTTAAATATAAGTTTGTGTTCATTCGTGTTAATCTGCGGTTTTGGAAGTTGTAATTTGGTGCTTTGAATTTGTTTAGAGTTTAGATATTAGAATTTAGGATTTGCAAGCATCAGCGCAATCTGCGTCTGAAATAAATCCGTTAGTCTGTAGTCTGGTGTCTTGGGTCTTGCGTCTGTTCTAATCTGTGGTTAAGCCTTCGCGGTTCTATTCACCCTTTTCGGCTTCCTCTGCCTCTGCCTCCGGCTTGGCTTCTTCCTCAGCCGGTGCGGCTTCTTCTTTTACCTCTTCCTCAGCCGGCGCAGCCTCAGCTTCTGCCTCTGGTTTTGCTTCTTCCGCGGCCGGTGCAGCTTCTTCTTTCACCTCTTCAGCCGGTGCGGCCTCAGCCTCCGGCTTGGCTTCTTCGGTGGCCTTTGCCTCCTCGGCTTTCTTTGCCTCCTCAGCTGCCTTGGCCTCGGCGTCGGCCTTTGCCTTGACTTCTTCCGCCGCCTTTTCAACCGCTTTTTCCGAAGCTATTTTCTCCGCCTTAGTGAAGAATTTACCCTTCGCACGCGCCTGGGCTCGTGCCTTGGCCCGACGGGCCTGTCTTTCGCCGGACTGTTTGTGTTTGATTCCCTCCCGCACCAAAATCTGCGATACCGTCTCTGAAGGTACTGCCCCATTATCAAGCCAGTACCGGACTCTCTCTTTATTCAGAACGAGCTGTTTTGTCGGGTCCTTCTCGATAGGGTCGTAATGCCCCAATTTCTCAAGAATTCGCCCATTCAGCGGCTTTCTCGACTCGATAGCATTGATTCTAAAGAAAGGCCGATGCCGCCTTCCGATACGCACCATTCTGATTTTGACTGCCATTTCTTACTCCTTTTGCATTTATAATTAATATTCAGCCGCACTTGCCTATTGGCGTGCTGAAACTCGTTTCTCGTATAGCACATAGCCATTGATAAATATGGCCAGGTTGCCGGCATCGACGCCGGCGTCAAGGGCGATACGTTGTATCTGTTCATCGCTCAAATTGCAAGCGTTTTGTTTCTCGGCCTCGGTCATTATCGCCACTGCCTTTTTCAGCTCAGAAAGCTCTTCCTTGCTTGGACAGGCTAACAGACCTAATTCGCTGGTCCCCTGAATGTCCTTGAACTGGTCACGCACCATCTGCCCAAACTCATGCCCCGCGAACATCGCCACCTTTTCCAGATATTCTTCAATCGTCACAAAGAGTTCCTTACCCCTTTTTCGCGATACGCGCTTGCTCAATACGCAATACGAAAACGCTATCGTCGTTTTATCTTGCCGCGGCGCATGATTTTCCGCTTGCGTTTGGACCGCTGCTTGACTTTCCTTCCGCCTCCCGACATCGCCGCGCCAAGCGAGTTCATATCGAACCCGCCGCTAAACAGATTCTTCAGCCCGCCTGATTTTCCGCCGCTAACGCTCTTGAGCATATCCCGGCTTCGTTTGAATGTTTTGACCAGCCCCGACACATCGTTAGGCTGCACTCCCGAGCCGGCCGCGATTCTCCGCCTCCTCGACGAATCAATCACATCCGGCTCCTGCCGCTCGGTCTTAGTCATGGACCGAACGATACCCTCCATGCGGTGTATCTCTTTTTCATCGAAGTCCATATCCGCCATTTGACTACCCATCCCGGGCATGAGCTTCAGCATATCCTTCATGCCGCCCATCTTCCTGACCGCCGACATCTGCTTGAGGAAATCATCGAAGTCGAACTTACCCTTGGCCATCTTGGCCTGCATCTTCTCAGCCTGGGCTTCATCGAATTGCTCCTGCGCCCGCTCGACCAGTGTCACCACATCGCCCATACCGAGTATCCGGCTGGCCATTCGTTCCGGGTGAAACGTCTCGAGCTTATCGAGCTTCTCACCGACCCCGATAAACTTAATGGGCTTGCCCGTAACGGCTTTGACGCTCAGCGCCGCACCGCCCCGCGCATCACCATCCAGCTTAGTCAGTATCACCCCATCTAATTCCAGCCGTTCATTAAACTCCTTCGCCGAGTTCACCGCATCCTGACCTGTCATGGAATCGCAAACGAGATAGATTTGATGCGGCATGACAGCCTTGGCGACGTTGGCGACTTCGGTCATCATCTCTTCGTCGATGTGCAGTCGCCCTGCGGTGTCGAGCACGACCACGTCGAAGCCGTTGTCCTTTGCGTATTTGGCGGCGTTTCTGGCGACTTTGACGGCGGACTTGCTGTCTTCGCTGTAGACATCGATGCTTAGCTGCTCGCCGAGAATCTTCAATTGCTCGATAGCGGCGGGGCGCTGCAAATCGTCGGCGACGAGTAACGGCTTTTTATTGTCGGCTACGAGAAGCTTGCCTAATTTTGCAGCGGTGGTGGTTTTACCGCAGCCCTGCAGGCCGGCTAAAAGGATTATCGTCGGGCCGGGTGAGACGAAGTATATGCTGGTATCGACCGGGCCCATAAGTTTGGTCAGTTCGTCCTGGACGATTTTGACCATGACCTGGCCGGGATGAAGACTCTTAATCACCTCGGCGCCCGTGGCCGCGGCCGTGACGTCCTTGCAGAACTGCTTAACTACGTTGTAGCTGACGTCGGCTTCGAGAAGGGCTTTGCGGACGTCGCGCATCGCGTCGGATATGTTGGCCTCGGTGATTCGGCCTCGACCCGAAAGTGAGCGAAAAACAGCGTTGAATTTCTCTGTCAGTGAATCAAACATGTCTTAAAACCTGTTTCTGTTTATCCCCGCAAGTTATTGCGGTATTTTTCTTTCGGTTAGCCCCCAACTTTATGTTGGGGGTTTTGCAATTATAAAATGAGAATTGTAAACAACTTACACCCCCATTTCAAGTCATTTCAGCTAATCGCAGATTTCGCGGATTATGCTTTGACGAAAGGTTGATGAGGATTTATAGTTAATTTGATGACGGGGAAAGTTATGTAACCTGAATCACAAGTTCAGCTTTTAATTTCGTTTTATCTTCCCCTGTGATAAAGAGATATGCATAACCCCCACTACACCATGGGCAACCATCGAACAACCACCAGTCTAACTGACCAATAAATGTATATCTTTCTTTTTTCTTAGGCCATTCTGGATTTTGAACCCAACTTGGCCAACCCCCGATTTTAGACTTTTTAACGTGTTTTAGACCTGGATAGATATCTTCATCGAAATCATCTTTGCCCTGAGGGAAATCTTTCGGTAAATCTACAAACTCTATATTGGCATCTTCAGCTAATCCACCAGGAACTTCTTCAATATCACGAAATGAAACTTTGTAGCATTTGGTGAGCGATAGTGCTGCTAATCCCTTATTATCTTTTTGTAATTTGTCGATGTCATAGAGGAGCGAAAGATCGTATCCTTTATTTTCCGAATCGAAGAATCCCCAAGCCATTTGTCCTTCGCTTGTACATTCATCACAGTAATGGAATGAAAGTAACGTGTTCTCAGGCATGTCTGGCAAAGGTATATCCGAAAGAAGAATCTGGGCAATAAAGTTCATGGCATGGCCGTATTTACATTTAGGACGTTCAATGCTATTTGGCCACCATGGCTGGCCTGAGATTTTTGTTACAGGTAAGGATTCATCTTGGCCCTCATGGACCAACAATTCACGTGTCGGCTTTGCCAAACTTAGCATATCGTTACGAAATTTTTCTGGGTCACCCATATGAGGGGTTGCCTTAAAAAATGACTTCTTTACAACAAAGCCTGTGTGGACTCCTCTTGATCGCAGCAATATCTGGAATTTTATTGCCTTGAGAATTAACTTACATTTTCCAATATAGTAGTATAAAAATTTAAATGGTCTCATTTTTTTATGTTTAAGTATTTTTATAATTTTCGAACTACAAAAACCTTTCTGCCAATTTTATTTCATAAGCCGCATGGGCAACTAACAATTAACTGATACTAATCATGCTTGTTATGTCGTACATAAAGATTGAACATAAATACATGAATAAGAACTTTTCGTTCGGGGTCTTCCTTTGAATGGCATAAATAACTCCACTCTCCTGGCTGTTTGGAGTCAATAGTTCTTTCGTAGTTTGAGTGTTCATTAAAAACAATGGGTATTCTCTGTTGTATTTTAGTAAATCCTGCAACTTCTTTATTGAAGATGATAATAGCAGTTTTGCAGTCCCTCCAAGTAAGATACCCCAAAAGCTGGTCTATTGCTTCGCTCAATTCTGATGGGCCTTTCCATATCTTGCATTCCGCTACAAAAGCCGCTCGGTTTTCATTTTCAATTCTTATATCGGTTTTGCCACTCTTACGGAATGTTTCTCCTGTTGCTCCGCCTTTATAGTGACCATTTAAATGGGCAAGAATAATATCTCTTAGCTCCTCCTCATCATGTACCGCAAATGTTTTTGGAGTGCTTTCAAACGATCTACCCTCATGACGAATAACTCCAAGAATATGTTTATAATCATCTTCTGATATCTCGTACTCTGGTGGCTTATCAGGTGGCAAAGGAAGTGGTTTGATGAGTTTTCTTTTGATAGGTATTAACGAAATATCAGGAGCATCTGCCGATTTTTGAAGAGGTATTTTGAATGCCTTAATTATACCATTTTTTTTGTCCAGTTTTCTTTTTCTAATTTCAATAGATTCTTTAACAACAGTTATGATATTGTTATTGAAACGTTCAACATCTTTTCTTTGCTCCTCAAGGTAGTATTTAATATACTTCAAGTTTCTCTCTATATGCTTGTTAGACGTGTTGGGATCTTCCTCTAATATCACAGCAAAATCAAAGACTAAAACACCACTTCCTTTTGTATCTGGCCGAATTGAACCTTCAGGAAACGTCGTTGTCCATGTGCTCGGTGTTGTATACCATAACTCCGAATCACCTGTAAAAGGCAATTGAATATTAAACTTCAAACCATCATATTCTTCTTGGTACTCATAATTTCCATATATGACCTTAGTATCTTCATGTTGAGCAAACATTTTATCTTCGTAGATCTCTAATGGTGTAATCTCATATTTCGAAAAGATGTAATCAAATATTTCATCTTCTGTAGATGAGAGGAATTGATTCTCTGGCAAAGATTCTATATCTTTCATGATATTTGTTTTGACCGTTACAAAATAATCCTCTCCTTCTTGGCTACGAAATAGCTTTGACATTTTTTCTTTATACCTTAACTCTTATCTTTCTATTTAATTGTTTATTATCCCCCCAAATCCGGTCAGAAACAAGGGGATTTAATTTACTATTTTCTATTGATTATTTACTATTGATTTCTCTTCGCCACCAAAGACATTTCTTTGACCGGATGCAGCAAAGATTTCTCCATACTTAATGCGACCTAAAAAGCCTTTTCGGTAAGGAAGGTACACTTCTACGGCTTCTCCAGAACTATGCTCCAAACGAGCACAGATAGCATCAATTTTTTGAGTTTTGCCTTGAGGTATTATTCTGGCGTCATGACAAATACCGGCTGCAATAATGTTTTTGTTTTTGGCTTCCTGTCTGAATCCGTCTATTAATAATTGTATAAGCTCTTCCGAATCTGGTTTTTCGTCACCAGTATAACCGGAAACGCACGCCATTTCCCCATTGGTATTCATGGATGCACCAAAAGGATGGAAGCTTCCGTATTTATTAATCATCTTTTGTGCAAATGGTAAAAGGGTATTAAGCACTTTGTCTAAGTCTGGATGAGCCATTTATTTCCTCCCGCTAGCTGTTATCTCTTTATTCTCGTCGCTAAGTTATTATTATCCTCCCAATTCCCTCCAGAAACAAGAGCTTTTTCGTCGCTTCGCCTGCCCTGCGTAGCTTTATGCGAAGCACGGGTCTCTCGGCCCTCGTCGCTTGACACCCCAAAGTTGTTACTGCCTGCGGTTCGGAAACTG
>CAZNXD010000071.1:0-7659 GCA_964576935.1 uncultured Pirellulales bacterium
TGACCCAGCGAAGAAGGAAGATGATACGCGAAGAGTTTGATTCAACGCAGCGGAGATTCGGCCGCTACGAGGGTGAGCTTACCGTCCGGCCGGTGGGTGGTTTTAATACCTCGGGGCGAGGGGTCTGTGAACATTTCATCGGCAGAAGCACTGCCTTTAATTCTATCATTGATATGATCGATGCTATAGCCTCTCGGTTGTGTCCTGTGGTAATAACCGGCGAGACAGGTGTGGGTAAAGAGATGGTGGCTCGGCAGATTCACCTGGCCAGTGAACGAGCTAAAAAAGTTTTTGTTCCTGTTGATTGCACTACCCTGACAGGTCAGTTGTTCGAGAGCCAGTTGTTTGGTCATACCAAGGGGGCTTTTACCGGCGCGGTTGACAGTACGCTTGGTTTCTTCAGGGCTGCGGATGGGGGGACTATCTTTCTTGATGAAATCAGCGAGATACCTTTGGAACTGCAGGCAAAACTCTTGCGTGTTCTTCAGGAAAACAGGATTACGCCTATTGGTTCAACCAAGTCTTATCCGGTTGATATTCGGGTCTTATGTGCGACTAACAGCGATTTGCGCCAAATGGTGCAGGAGAACAAATTCCGGTCGGATTTGTACTATCGGCTGAATGTCGTAACGATGGAAGTGCCGCCGCTTAGACAGCGTAGAGAAGATATACTACCTTTGGCGGAGTATTTCTTGATGAATCAGGCGGTGTTTTATAATGAGCCGCCCAAGATGCTTAGTACGTCGGCACGGGATTTATTAATGAAATATAAATGGCCCGGCAATGTTCGAGAGTTGGCTAATGCGATGGAACGTGCGTATGTTCTGACGATGGGCCAGGAGATAAAACCTGCAGCACTTCCGGTGGAGCTTATCATCGCCGAATCGAAGCAGTATCCGAAGCACGAGTTGCCGACCCTCGATGATGTTAAGCGCAGGATTGTCCTTCAGACACTTGAGTATACCAATGGCCGTAAGCTTGCGGCTGCCAAAATTCTTGGCATTGAACGTCGCAGCCTGAATCGTTTGATTGACAAGCTGGACATACCTTTACAGCAAATCCGAAAAGCTGAAGAAGCTTAATCCTAACAGCGTTTTGTTATTTAAAGTTGTCTCACAGACCTTTTTCACGCCGATTCTCTATGCTTGACTTGATTTACTGAATTGAGTATTGCCTGGGCGATTACATGAGCGGCCTCTCTGGTCACTACTGACCAGAGCGGTCGCTTTTCTTTTAAGTTGCTTAGTGACATAGGATTAGAAGGCATATTAGCAGTAAATTAGCGGCCATTGTCGCCGGTTTAGCTTTAGCAGGGACAGTGCGTACAGTAGAAATTTTTGTCATTTAAGTGCTTTTGTTACAACAACTTAAAAAATTTATTTTGTTTTTATCGGATGTTGGCACGCCATTCGCTAATAAGTATAGCGAAAGGCGGTTAAGACAACTGACGATGAGATAGAAGCGAAAAGCTCTTTGAAATTTAGAATACCTATGACGTTTCGGCAACGGGCCCCGGCGGTTGGGGAGAAGACTGGAGAAGACTCTAAGACCGTCGGTTATGCAGAAGCGAATAGCTAAGGGAGGAAACAATGATTTTTATCAGGCTGTTTGCGATGCGTGGTCCGAATCTGCCGGGACATAATCTGGGAGAGCGAGCGCGGCCAATATGAGCCGTGATCATATATGCTCACGAGGAGTTTTCTCCCCCCAAGCTGGGCTTAAGAAGTCAGGCCAGATTTCTTTTGCCCGGCAGAGATTAGCCACGGTTTTTCCGTGTTTAGGATAAGGTGGCTGAGCATAATTCTCATTTTCTCTCCTCCTCTTCTTCGCTGGGTTTGGCGCTTCAAACCCAGCGGTAAATAACCGCGACGTTGTCGTGATTATGATATAGAGAATGAAGACTCTCACTCTCCTCCTCTTCTTCGCTGGGTTGAGATTTCGACGACAGTTGAGTCAGGCCCAGCGGTAAAACCAACACAGCTTTGCTGTGATTAATATAAAGTTAGTTACATGTTTGAACTAACAATTGGTTACAAACTTCTTCGCTGGGTTAGCGTTTTTTGGCATAACTTGTCAGGGACGCGCCCAGCTTAAAAAGAAATCACGGTAAATCCGTGAAAAGATAAGACTGAACGAGTGTAACGACCAAAAACACTAGTAGACCAAAAAACCCTCTTTCACCTTCTTCGCTGGGATACGGTTATTAAGTTGGCCGACCCAGCAAGTAAGCAGACGCGGTTTTCCGCGATGATTATACGGAAGTAGTGCGCGCGATGTTGAACAACAAGACGGATGTTTGGAGTGTTAATTGCGACGCAGCAGTCCAGGCCGGTGAGATTAAGTAGTATGAGAATCATTATAAATCGGCCGGGCGAAATGAAATGTGTGTTAAGCTTTAAAGCCTAAGGGAGGGATCCTTAGGAGTATTTGTTATGAAAGTTTTAGTTCAAGGGCATACTTTAACGGTCGGATTAAACGGCAGAGGTAATGCCCTGGGTGAGCTACCCATTGAGTTGACGAGCGTTGATACCGCAGCCCAGGCAGTGGCTTGTTTGAAGAATGAACGATTCGACTGTGTAGTAAGCATATGGCATCTTGAAGATATGAAGGAGGGAGGATTTCAGAGACGGCTCAGGGCAGTCAGGCCGGATACAGCAACAATAGTTTTAGTCAGCGGTGATAATCCTGGTGAGGAGATTCTTGCACGCAGCATCGGAGTTTCGGCGGTTTTGACTGAGGATTGCAGCGACGAGCTTTTATTAGCGACGGTAGCGGCTGTTTTGGGAATTGAGATACCTGCTGCGGTGTCTCTTGAGAATCAAAAAGGCACAGCGGAGCGGCTATAGAAAGTTAAGGCAGGAGGGTGATCGCTTTTTGAAATATTGAGAGCATCGTGGCCTTGTATGGCCACGACTAGATAAGCTCACGAGGAGTTTTCTCCCCCCAAGCTGGGCTTGGAAAGTCGTAAAGGTTTTTTAGGCCCAGCAGAGAATAAGCGCGGCGGAGCCGTGATTTGAATAAAGCGGGCTACAGCTTTGGTAGCATTTGTGGTGGTCAGGAAGACCGGTTCTTTTAAAAGATTACATTGAGAGCAGGCATGACTGAAAGCGGGTCGTGCAAATATATGCTCACGAGGAGTTTTCTCCCCTCAAGCTGGGCTTGACGACCGTAAACAAAACGAAACTGAAGTGAGGTTGCGAGCCCGGCGGACTACGAACATGGCCATGCCATGATAAGTATAAAACGATTAAGGCAGGAAGGAAGTTTGAACAGTGATTATGCATGGAGGAAGGAAGTTATGAACACCAGCAGGGAATCAAGAAAGGGATGGGAGGTTAATTTAGCCTCACTATAGTTTCCAGGATTAGTCAGCCACAGCAGTTGTAATACCGACATACGTATTCGAACATGCTGTGAGTTGAGTAAGTCACGGACGATATCAGCAAAGTTAAATATTTACTCAGATTTTGAAGAGACGATTAATAAGTAGTAAAAATAGGTATAAAGAGGAATTTGAAGCTTAAAGGATGCAACTATGTATGTTAAGAATGGATGGCTGATATCTCTAATAGTTGTAGTTGTCTTGGCAGTAAATGCCGAGGCGAATTTTATCTACAACGGAGACTTTGAAGCCGGTGGGGGGAGCCTTGACGGCTGGACCGTTTTTACCACGCCGACGGGGACCAACGGATGGAGCATGCCCCAGGTCGTTCGTTTTGATACTTGTGCGCCGGGCGATTACAGCCATGCAGCAAAATTTAATGTTGGCACGACGCAAGTTCCAAATCCTGGCGGCGGCGGTATCAAACAGACAGTGAATCTTGCTGCCGGTGAATATCAACTGAAGGTATGCACAGCGGTGCTTGATGAGATAGGCGGAGACCTTGAAGGCGGCCTCTTTGAACTTCTGTTTGATGGTGTAGTGGTCGACTCACACAACTATGGGTCCGTCTCGGTGGGAATTACATATCGTGGACTGTTGGCGAATGTAGTTACCCCTGTTGAGGGTGAGCATGAAGTTAAGATCAGAATAACCCGTCATTACTGGAGTACTTGCCGCGGCCCGCGGCAGTATCTGGACTGTGTTGAGTTGGTACCCGAGCCGACAACGGTGGTTCTGTTTGGAATTGGTGGTTTGTCGTTTCTGCGAAAAAGAAAATCGGCATAACTTGAAAACAAAAATCATTGGAAACAATCGATTAAATGAGGAAGTGTAAAAATGAAAAGGCAAATAGTTATTTTGATAATTACGGCGATGTTAACAGTGGTTATGGATTCACAGGTAGCAGCAAACTATGTCGATATGGTCAAATCTCATGACCCTGTTGGTTATTGGCGGCTGGATGAAACCAGCGGCAATATCGCAAGCGACGATATGACAACACAAGATGGCCAATATAACGGCGGAGTTTTATTAGGCCAGGAAGGAGCGTTGTCACTGGACTGCGACGAGAATCTGGCGGCAAAATTTAATGGCTGTGACAGTTATGTAGCGATTGAACATCACCAGGCTTTTAATCTTGGTGAAGGTACAGTTCAACTTTGGTTCAAAGACACCGGCACGATTAGAGATGTAGGCCTGCTCTCAAAAGATTCGAGGGATTTTGACGACGGTGGCCATCTGACAATATACCTCGACGACTCCAAAGTGAACGTGCGGCTGCAGAGCACCGACTCAAGCTATTATGTACTGAATGGTTCAGCCATTGAATTGGACAACTGGTACATGGTTAGCTTCACATTCGGTCCTGCGGGAATGAAGTTGTATATCAATGATCAGCAGGTTGATGATGAAGTTTACATCGGCGGATTGGGTGGCAACTTGGAGCCGATAGTGCTTGGTGCCAATTCCTGGGGCAGTGATAACCAGAGCGTCACACCGCTTAGCGGATTCTATTCCGGCCTAATTGATGAGGTTGTGCTTTACGACAAAGTTCTAAGTCAACAGGAAATAAAAGGCCTTTATGATTTCGCTACAACTTGTATTCCCGAGCCGGCAACGATGATTCTGCTGGGAATCGGTGGGACTTTTTTGCTGCGCAGGCGGAGGAAATAAATAGAGAAGTATTCAGCTTGGATGGTCCCGGCTGAAACAGATTGTAAATCGGCAAAAAATATTTGCCTAATTAAAAGGAGTACTATCATGAAGTCTTTAGAAAGAATTATCGAAAAAAGAAAAAGTCGGGCATTTTGTTTGGCCTTGATGGTATTGGGCCTTCTGGTTGTTTTAGCGAATACCGCGGTTGCAGATGAAACAGGCATGGGTCCAAATCCAATGTTTAGTACCGTATTAAATGGTGACTTTGTTGTCAGCGGTGCAAGCACACGTGTTGATTCAGGGGCGCCTCAGACAGACCCATTTTCTGTGACTATCTCCGGAGTTCCTAATGGAAGTCAGATTGTCAAGGCATATGCAAACTGGAGCTATTTGACCGATAATCCCAACGGAGGTGACGAAGCATCCATAACAATAAACGGTTCACCGGTGGTCGGCACTCTGAGCGGCCAAGGCCGTGACTTATGCTGGGACCGTGACTATACGGCTGCTTACACAGCCAATGTGACGTCACACATATTGAAAGGCGGCAATGGAGCTTACACTATAGGTAGCGCTATTGATGATCCTACATCAGGTGGTATTGGTGAGGGTTTTTCGCTATTGCTGGTTTATAGCAATGAAGCCTCGACGATGAAAGAGATAGATGTTTACTCAGGATATACCCATGATTTGGATGATACTCCCGCAATTGCAAACTATGGTTTTACAAATGCCTATACAGGCGGAGCAGCCCACTTTTTCATTAACGCATTGGATGGCCAGTCGATATATGGTGATGATTTTTATATCAATGGAATCCTTGCCAGCGGTTTGATTCCCGGAACAGGGGGTCCTGGTGATGCATGGTCAGGTGCCCTTGGTCCCGGTGAAGTAGGTAAGAATTATTATGACCATGCCGAGGGCGATGTATCGGGATTTATGAGCTATGGTGATATGTCTCTTCTGGCGGAAACACTAATTGGTAGTGACTGTGTTGGGCACACATTTGGAGCAATCGCTTTCACGCCTGAACCTTGCACAATAGTTCTACTGGGACTTGGAAGTTTTGCTGCGATTAGACGGCGTCGAAGATAGTAATTTTTGGGGTATTCTTCAAACACTCAAGGAAAGAGCAAAAAGATGAATCTCAGAACAAACATATTATTGATTTTTGGTTTCCTGGCTGTGTGTGGACAAATGTCCTTGGCCTTGGTTGTAACATTTGATGATATTACTTCGGGTATGGGAGCCATGATTCCGGACGGCTATGGAGATTTGAATTGGGACAACTTTTGGACATTGAATGGCAGTGTAATGCACCCCGGCTCCGGCTACGAGCTGGGTTGTGTTTCGGGTGACTACGCTGCATTCAACGGGTATTCAGACCCGGCGGTAATATCAAATTACTCTTTTGACTTTATAGGTGCGTATCTTACCGCCGCCTGGCGAACTGGTTTACTGATTGATGTTGAGGGCTATCAGGGTGCCACCATGATTTGCAGCCAGACTGTCACAGTCGATTGTTACAGCCCGACGTGGTTTGGATTTAATTTTATTGGTGTTACCAAAGTCAGGTTCGAACCTCACGGAGGCACGGATGCCGGCCTTGGTGGTTCAGGGGCCTTCTTTGTTATAGACAATTTCAGTTACTCTCCCGTTCCCGAGCCGGCAACGATGATTCTGCTGGGAATCGGTGGGACTTCTTTGCTGCGCAGGCGTAGGAAATAAATAAAGAAGTATCCAGCTGGGATTGTCCCGGTATGAATTGGTAAACATAAAACACTGAGAAATGAAAGGCTAAGAAAATGAATAGTTATATAAAATTACAAAAAGTAAGATTCGCGTTAATTCCTGCAATTATTGCATTTGTAGTAACATCATCACTGGCAGTTGATATTCTTTCGCTCGATTCCAGCCGCACCGGCAATGGAGCCGAATCGGGTGATGACCGTTATTTGACAAGCAATTCTATGCCAGACGCGACTAACATTCTGCTTAATGCCGGTTTTACAATTGGAACAACTTCGCTTTTTAGTGCAGGAAATATCGCTGGCGCAAGAACACTATACACCGGCGCCGTTGATGTAGATTTTACTGCACAGGAGATTACTGATATTACGAATTATGTCTCTGCAGGTGGGGGACTGGTGATACTAAGGGACTGGGATGGTTTTTACACAGCAGCTGATTCACTTGCAGGGGCATTCGGAGCAACATATAACACTGGTGGTTTTGGAATAGGAGGAGTTGGAACACCGGTTAATAAGACAGTATCTCATCCAATATGGAGCGGTCCCGCCGGCTCAGTAATATCTTTTGACCAAGTTTACTCAAGTAGCGTCTATGGAGTATTAGGAATCGGAACACACAATACTAATCCTACAGAGATTGGTATAGCAGTAACAACATACGGTGCCGGGAGGGTAGTTTTTCTAACTGATATGGATGCCTGGGACAGCCTTGGAGATAGTGTCACGCCACTCGCTGGTAATAATAATGAAATCGTGTGGGAGAATATTTTCCACTACGCAAGTGTTCCTGAGCCGGCGACGATGTTGCTGTTGAGCTTGGGAGGTTTAGCAGTGGCTCGGCGTAAGCGAAATTAGTCTGTATTTGCGCAT
>CAZNXD010000072.1:0-7656 GCA_964576935.1 uncultured Pirellulales bacterium
TGGCTGGAAAACGCCGAGTTCCATCACCTCGAAGAATACTAAGGCCGAGATGACGCGGACAAAAATGAACGATTGTTCGATTGTATTGTGTGGTCAGGCCGGCCAGGGTGTACAGACCGTCGAATTTCTTTTGACTAAAATATTCAAAGCGGTCGGTCTTAATGTCTTTGCCACCAAAGAATACATGTCACGAGTTCGGGGCGGGACCAATTCTACCGAGATAAGAGTGGGAGCTAAGCCCGTAAAGGCATTCGTCAACCGCATTGATTTGCTGGTTGCCCTGGATAAAGGTGCCATCGAGCATTTGGCAAAGAGAATCTCTTCGGATACCGTCATTGTTGCGGATAAACAGTTTCTTCCCGAAAGTTTTTCTCACGGCGCAGAAAAAATCATAGATGTCTCGTTCTCAAAAATGGCGACCGAGATAGGTAACAAGCTGTACTCGAATTCCATCGCGGTCGGCATGGTAACGAGTTTGTTCGGAATTGATTTACAGCTTGTCCAAGAGCAGCTAAAGGAGTTCTTCGGCCGAAAGGGACAGGATGTCATCGACAAAAACCTCTCAGCCGTCCAGAAAGGATACGAGTTCGGCGGCGGCAAAATCAGTATAGACATTGAAGCAACCGGCCAAAACAAAGAGCAGATTGTACTAAACGGAGCCCAGGCGATTGCTTTGGGAGCAATTGCCGGAGGATGCAATTTCATCAGTGCCTATCCGATGTCACCGTCAACTGCGGTATTGGTATTCTTGGCTAAGCACTCAAAAGAGTTCGGCATAATCGCCGAGCAGGCCGAAGATGAAATCGCAGCGATAAACATGGCTATCGGCGCCTGGTATGCCGGCGCAAGGGCCATGGCGACAACCTCGGGCGGCGGATTTTCGCTTATGACAGAGGGTATCAGCCTGGCCGCAATGCTCGAAACGCCGGTCGTGGTCCATCTTGCTCAACGACCAGGCCCGGCCACAGGACTTCCTACTCGAACCGAACAGGCCGATTTGGAACTGGCCCTGTATGCCGGACATGGTGAATTTCCACGAATATTGCTTACGCCGGGAACGCTCGAAGAAGGTTTCCAGCTAACAGCCAGGGCATTCAACCTTGCGGACAAATATCAGATTCCTGTCATTATTTTAACGGACCAGTACTTTATTGATTCGCACTACAACATAGAACCTCTTAATGCCAAAGGTGCAAAGGTTGAGAAGTTCATAACCGAAACAAAAGAAGATTACATCAGGTATGAGCTTACGTCAGACGGTATTTCACCTCGCGGAATACCCGGTCTTGGCAAAGGTCTGGTAGCCGTTGATAGCGACGAGCACGACACCCAAGGACATATCACCGAGGATTTGGATTTGCGGGTGAAGATGGTTGATAAGCGCCTTGCTAAACTGAAAGCAATTAAAGCCGAAGCTATTAAGCCGCAGGTTTGGCCGAACGAGGATTATAAGAATCTGATTATCTGCTGGGGCTCGACGTATCATATAGTCAAAGAAGCGATAGCTACACTGGGTCGAGATGATACCGCGCTGTTGCATTTCAGTCAGGTTTATCCACTTCATGAAAGTACAAAGGATTATCTGGAAAAAGCTAAAACCGTTGCCATCGTAGAAAGTAACGCCACCGGACAGTTGGCCAAACTTATCAAGCTGCAAACCGGTTTTGAAATTGAGCATAAAATTCTGAAATACTCTGGCCTGAGCTTTGCCGTCGAAGAGCTGATAGACAGCTTTAACAATTTGCTCGGTTGAGGGATATATAATGGATGCGCAGAAGTATGAGATGGGCGATATTGACGTTGCATGGTGTCCCGGCTGTGGTGACTTCGGTATTCTGAAGGTTCTAAAGCAGGCATTGGCCGAGCTTGATATTGCCCCGGAGAATCTTGTAATGGCTTCGGGCATCGGCCAGGCAGCTAAGATTCCGCACTATCTCAGGTGCAACTTTTTTAACGGCCTGCACGGCCGCGCGCTTCCTGCTGCCACAGCGATTAAAGCGGCAAATCCCTCCCTGGTTGTCATAGCCGAATCCGGCGACGGCGACATGTACGGCGAAGGGGGAAATCATTTTATTCATACTATCCGCAGAAATCCCGACATCGCGAATATCGTCCACAATAACATGGTGTACGGCCTGACCAAGGGCCAGGCATCACCGACCAGCCAAAGGGGGTTTGTAACGCCGGTCCAGGTAGCTGGGGTCTTTTTAGAGCCGTTCAACCCCATAGCCGTAGCCATTGCCCTGGATGCTTCATTTGTAGCAAGGGCCTTTATCGGAAACCAGGACCAGACCAAAGAGCTGATAAAAAAGGCCATCAGCCACAAGGGTTACGCACTTTTGGATATTTTTCAGCCCTGCGTGTCCTTCAACAAGATAAACAGCCATCAGTGGTTCAAAGAGCATACCTATTACCTCGATGATTCACACGATGTGCACGATAAAGGGAAGGCTTTTGCCAGGGCTTGCGAGACCCAGAAGCTGCCGCTGGGGGTATTCTACGTCAGCGAGCAAAAAGAGTCCTTCGAAGATAGCCTTGCTGCTTATGAATCGGATAAAAGGCCGCTTTACAAGCGCCAGCCGGATTTGGACAAGCTTCAAAAGCTGATTAACTCATTTTAGAACCGCGCTATTTTCGGACACAGCCCCAAAAGTTAGTTGCAGGCGTGCGTAAGTGCCGCCAGCAGAATATGACGCAAACGGTCGGTCGTAAGGGTGTTTAGATACTGCTCGGTGAAGTCAAACTTGAATCGGCCTCGGAAGTTTTTAATTCGACTGGCCAGTTCATTCCTGTTCAGTGCTGCGATCGTTGTGGCGGTTTGTTCAAAATCTTTTCTCGAAACCATCGATTCAATCCCCAAAAAACACCTCCTTAAGTTCCATGCTTGCGCCGTTTACATCGTCTGCAAAGCAGGTTGGCTTTGGTAACAAAATCGGCGAGCTCTGGCGGGCTGCCGATTCCGGCGAAATATGCGAGAAAATTTTTTTTGTTGTTTTTTACGTAGTCTGATAACTTTTAGCCTATGAAGACTGAACGACTGGATTACAAGCTGCCTGAGCAATTAATTGCACAGCAGCCGAGCCCCCTGCGGAGCCAATCGCGCCTATTGGTTATGGAACGGGCAAAAGGGCTGCTTTTCGACAGGCAATTCAGCAATATCGCCGACTATCTTGAGCCGGCCGATTGCCTTGTAATTAATGATACCTTGGTGCTCCAGGCTCGATTTTATGCCCAGCGCAAAACCGGCGGCAGGTTGGAAGGACTCTTTCTGGAGCGAGATAACGATGGCGTTTGGCTGGTTATGCTAAAAGGAGCAGGAAAACTAAAGCCCGGCGAAGTAATTTCCTTGAAACAGCGCAGCGGCGGCGATTTTTGTACCGCCGAAGTGGTCGAGAAACTCGGAGCTGGCCAATGCAGGCTGAAAATCAACTCCCCGGAAGATTTTAATAGCATTTTGGAGCGGATTGGCTTTGCCCCCTTGCCGCCTTATATAAAAAGGTCCGGCGATATCACCCAGAACGAGATTGACCGCAAGCGCTATCAGACCGTCTACGCCTGCAGCGCAGGAGCAGTAGCCGCTCCTACCGCCGGGCTGCATTTTACGGATGAGCTTATAGAACGGCTTAAAACCCAGGATATTCATTTCGCCCGTGTCACTCTGCATGTCGGCCCCGGCACATTCAAGCCCGTAACTACCGAAACACTTCAGGAGCACAAAATCCATAGCGAGTGGTTCAGCATAGATGATGCCAACGCAGAACTGATAAATACGACCAGAGAAACTGGCGCCCGAGTTATCGCCGTCGGCACCACCAGCGTCCGCGTTCTGGAAACCGCAGCCGACCAGACACGGGTAAAAGCATGTAACGGCCACAGTAATTTGTTTATTAAACCGCCCTATCAGTTTAAAATGGTCGATGCGATGGTGACGAATTTCCACCTGCCCCGTTCAACACTGCTTGCTTTGGTAGCTGCGTTTGCGGGATTGGAAAAAGTATTAGCTGCCTATGAACATGCGATTGAAAAGCAGTACCGTTTTTATTCTTACGGCGATGCGATGCTGATAATATGAAGATTTCTAATTTTGCAAAGAAAATAACATGCGAATCCGGCATCGGTCGGCTCATGGATGATTTAGACGTAGCCTTCGCCAGCGGCAAAGATATGATGATGCTCGGCGGTGGCAATCCCGCTCACATCCCCCAGGTTCAGGAATATTTTCGCCAGAGTATGCGTCAATTGCTCGAGCGCCCCGCTGAGTTTGCCAAAGCCATAGGCGATTACAGCCCGCCGCAGGGCAACAAGGAATTCATCGAAGCAATGACTCACCTGCTCAACAAACAGTTCCACTGGGGTATCAAATGCGAAAATGTCGCCCTGACCAACGGCAGCCAGTCCGCGTTTTTCATACTGTTCAATATGTTCGCAGGCCGATTCGACGATGGTGTCCAGCGAAAAATCCTTTTCCCGCTCGCGCCGGAGTATATCGGTTATTGCGATGTCGGTTTGGAAGAGGGACTCTTTGTCGCGAACAAGCCTTTAATAGATTTCGTCGATGACCATGTATTCAAATACCACATTGATTTTGAGAACCTCAATATCACGGACGATATCGGGGCGATTTGCGTATCGAGACCGACCAACCCTACGGGAAATGTCCTGACCGATTCTGAGATTGAAAAGCTAAGTGAATTGGCGCAGCGGCACGACATACCTTTGATTATCGACAACGCCTATGGCACACCCTTTCCGAATATCATTTTCACACAGGCTGCTCCAATATGGAACGAGCAGACAGTTGTGTGCATGAGTCTTTCGAAGCTTGGCTTACCTGCCGGTCGAACAGGCATAATCGTTGCTGCTAAAGAGATTATTAATATGGTCGCAAAGGCCAACGCCGTTATGATCCTCTCGCCGGGAAGCTTAGGCGCTTCCATAGCAACCGAAATGGTTCGAAGCGGCCAAATCCTGACACTCGCCCGCGATGTGATTCGACCTTACTACCAGGAGAAAGCAAAGTTTGCCATCGACCTTCTAATGCACGAACTGAAAGGTTTGAATTTCTATATGCACACCTGCGAAGGTGCGATTTTCCTCTGGCTCTGGTTCAGGGATTTACCTGTCACAACTTTTGAGCTTTATGAAAGACTCAAGAAAAGAAAGGTCATTGTCGTCCCCGGCCACTATTTCTTCCCAGGCCTGTCCCAGCAGTGGAAACATAAAGACCAGTGTATCCGTATCAATTACTCACGCGACCGGCAGACAATCTCCACCGCTATCGGTATTATTGCCGACGAAGTCAGAAAAGCCTACGCCCAAAGCTCTTGACCGGGATAAGTCCAATGGTACAATGAAATAGCATATTGTCGAAAATAAATTAACGTACAGCTCAATAAGATTAGGAGAGTGGAAAAATGGGAACCAGAGGAATTGAAATCGTAGGAATGGATGTCAATAAGCTGCTCGAACAGCTCAACAGGGCGTTTTCCGATGAATGGCTGGCGTATTACCAGTATTGGCTGGGCGCTAAGATTGTAAAAGGCCCCATGAAAGACGCCGTCATCGCCGAGCTCGAACAGCACGCCACCGAAGAGCTCAGTCACGCTCTTATGCTGACCACAAGAATAATTCAGCTCGGCGGAACACCGATTACCACACCCGAGGATTGGTATAAATGGACCAACTGTGGCTACGATGCGCCGGATGACCCTTATGTGGAAACTATTCTAAAGCAGAACATCAAGGGCGAGCAATGCGCCATCAGTACTTATCAGAAGCTGATGGAACTAACCGCCGGCAAAGACCCCGTGACCTATAATGTCCTGCTGCAAATCCTCGAGCAGGAAGTCGAGCACGAAGAGGACCTCCAGTCACTCAAAGAAGACATCGAGCTGATGCTCAGCAAACGCAAATAAACTCGATATCTGTTAGCCCCCTGCACTGCAGGGGGTTATCTTTTAAATTTAGCCCCGCCACCTGTGGGCGGGGGTGGTTAGCCCTGCTGCTCGCGATGGGGGTTTATCTCGTTATATTTAGCCCCCGGTTTCACCGGGGGTTATCCACAATATACTATCGCAAACCACATCCTTTTTTGGTAACGAACAGAGTATTTTATCGGCCGAATAAAATAATTGATAATATTTCAGCTTTAATTAAATATGCAGCACAATCTTCAGTTTAAAATATGACGATAAAAGACAAATGTTGAGTATCAGATTATAGAGTCATGCGTGTGGGGTAAATTATGGCTGAAAATAATTTTTTCTCTGAGAGTTCTGAGAGTCCAAAAGGAAACATTGCGATCTTGATATATGGGTTAACATACCTGCTGTTAGGTCTGATTGCCATACTCTTGGCTTTGCCGTTCATTAGTCACTTATTGGATGGAACCAGTAACACAGTCTACAACAGATTCCTTATGGCCCTCGTAGTATTAGGGATCGTATTTATTGTTCTCTCCACAAACATTTTAACGCTAAGAAACCACGATCTTGTTTTCGCAATATTAATGCTCCTGGTCCTTATTAGCGTATTAATCAAGATAAATCTTTTACTGACGGGTTTGACCAATTATATGTTAGTAAAGATTTTAGTTTCTTGGCCTGCTCTTGTTTTCCTCGCTTCAGGACTTATTGTCCTGGATAGAAAAAAAATAATATCACAATTTAGAAGTTAGATTCTTGTCTTTTAGGTTCTTGTCTTTATATATAGCCCCCACCCCTGTGGTGGGGGATTTCTTTTTTCTAATCAAACATCTCCGGCATCAGTTTCTTCATTCGCGCAGCGATTTCCTCTTTACTGTGCCCCATCTCCGTGAGTAGGTTTGTATAGTTGTTAATCGCATCTTCCAGATGGGGGTGCTTATGGCCGGTCCGGCGGGTGAACTCTATGAAAATCAGTAAATGCCGTTCCATCAGCGGCTCCGCCTCTTTTAATCGATTGGTCGCTTTATACAACTGCGCCAGGTTGTTCAGGTCTCTGGCGACATTCGGATGCTCAGGTCCGAAAGAATTTTCATCAATCTTAAGCGCACGTTCCATCAACGGCTCTGCCTCTTTTAATCGATTGGTCGCCTGATACAACACCGCTAGGTTGTTCAGGGCAGTGGCAACATTCGGGTGATTGGGGCCGAAAGATTTTTCAAAGATGCCAACCACTCTTTTATAAAGTGGCTCTGCCTCTTTGAAACGATTGGTCACTCTGTACAATTCCGCTAGGTTGTTCAGGGCCGTTGCAACCCACGGGTGATCGTGACCAAGGGATTCTTCATAAATTTCTGACACACGATGATATAATGGCTCGGCCTCATCAAGGCGATTTGTCTCCCTTAGTAAATTAGCTAAGTCATTTAAGCTTGTCGCGTAATCTGGATGCTTATCACCTAATGATTTTTTGTGAATCTCCAGTGCTTGGCGATAAAGCGGCTCTGCCTCTTTGAAACGATTGGTTGCCTTATACAACTGCGCCAGGTTGTTCAGGTGTATAGCGATATTCGGGTGGTCTTTGCCGAAAGACTTCTCATCTATCTCAATCGCGCGTTTCATCAGTGGCTCTGCCTCTTTTAATCGATTGGTCGACTGATACAACATCGCCAGATTGCTCAGGTCTATTGCGACTTTCGGGTCCTCAGGGCCGAAGGCCTTCTCGTCTATCTTA
>CAZNXD010000073.1:0-7557 GCA_964576935.1 uncultured Pirellulales bacterium
TTAATCATCCCTTGTTTTGCCGCTACTTATACCGTCGATGATGACGGCCCTTCCGATTTTAATTCCATCCAGGGGGCAATTGACTTCGCGGACAATAATGACAGTATAATGGTACACGAAGGTACATATTATGAATCCATAGATAACCTCGGCAAAGTCATAACACTTAGCTCTCTTAATCCCGATGACCCCTGCGTAGTTGCTACAACCATCATCGACGGCAACGGTATATCCCGCTGTATCAACGCCACTTCATTCAACGGCCCAAATGCGGTAATAAGCGGTTTTACAATCAGAAACGGCTACGCATCGGATGGGGCGGGTATACGATTGCTTCAAAGTACCGGCGTTGTTTCTTACTGCACATTCATAAACAATAACGCCGGGGATGTTGGCGGAGCGATGAGATGCTTAGGTCCAGTGACAATTCAACACTGTAATTTCATAGAAAATTATGCCGATAGCGGTGGGGCCATTTATCTTTACAGTTCAGATTCGAAAATTGCTGACTGTGACTTTAATCAGAATACATCTACGAACTACGGCGGCGCGATATATTGCCACAACTCCGACCCCAACCTTAGCGGGTGTAACTTCACCCAAAATTCGGGACGCAACGGCGGTGGTATTACGAGCTTATACGAAAGCAATCCGATAATAGTTGATTGCAATTTCCTTTCAAATACAGCCGACGGATGGGGCGGCGGATTGTATTGCGATGCGTATGATACCGACACAATAGTGACAAACTGCACATTCACCGATAATTGGGCCAAAGACAGGGGTGGCGGAATGTGCTTTTTCGAAGGTTCCAACTCAAAAGTAACAGGCTGTACGTTCACCGAAAACTCTGCTGACATGGATGGAGGCGGAGCTTATTGTTCCTACCTCAGCGACAATACTTTTGAAAACTGTAACTTTAGCAAAAACTCTGCACCCGGTGGCGGAGCAATACATTTTAGTTACGATGTTAATGCCACAGTTGAATACTGCAGCTTTAGCGAAAACCATGCAGATGGCCCTGGTGCCGGCGGGGCTATTTATATCCATGATTGCAATTTTAGTTTGATGATGAGCAGTTTTGTTAATAATAACGCTTACTATGGTGGCGGGATAAACAATACCTATGGTAATTCCAGCAATATAGCAAATATCTCAAATTGCATTTTCAGCGGTAATTCGGCTAACAACTGTGGAGGATTACGTCACAGAACCGATGCCCTGCTTAGGCTTGAAAACTGCGCCTTCGCTGGAAACTCAGCTATTACACGAATAGGGGCATTGGAAAACAGCAGCCAAGATGCTATCGTAACCAACTGCATATTTTGGGCCAATACAGCGCCAATGGAACCCCAAATATATGACCCGGGAGGAATTGAACCTTTTGAATACGTTTATTGCAATATCCAGGGTGGCTGGCCCGGCCTCGGCAATATCGATATCGACCCATGTTTTGTCGAGCCTGGCTACTGGGACCCAAACTCAACGCCCACCGATGCCAATGACGATTTCTGGGTCGATGGCGATTATCATCTAAAAAGCCACGGCTGGAGATGGGACAGTGTTCGTCAGAGATGGGATTACGACGATGTCACCAGCCGATGCATCGACGCCGGCAACCCCGGCTCTGGTCTTGCCGAAGAACCGCTGACTATCCCTGATGACCCCAATAATGTCTGGGGACACAATCTTAGAATAAACATGGGCGCTTATGGCTCAACAGCAGAAGCTTCGATACCCCCTTACGACTGGGCCTTGCTTTGCGATATCGATAACAGCGGCATTGTTGATTTGAAAGATTTCGCGTGGCTATCAATGCTCTGGCTGAATCAGGAAGATGAACTGTTCGCCGATTTCAATCGCAATGCTGAGGTAGAGTCTAACGATTTAGATTTACTTATCGAAGACTGGCTCTCCACCACAACCTGGCACTAAACGAATTTGCTTTATTGGTATTCGGTCAGCCATGATTCGGCGAATTCGTTTAAATCAGCCCAGTTGACGGCATGGTCGCCGGTAAAATCTGCGTATCCGCAATCGCCGCAATTACTTTTCTGCCAATGCGAGGCAAAGACGGCGAAGTCGTCAAAGTCAACTATGCCGCTGCGGTCCAGGTCTTCGAGGACATGGGGCAGTTGATACCAGAAGCCGACCGAGCGCCAGCGCGAACCGTTCTTAGCATATCTGCACTCTACATTGACCTCTACCGATTCTGAAAATGGAATGCAGTCAGAGATTCGCCATCGATACTGGTCCGCTCTTGTTAGAGTCGCTGTTTTGTTGACATATAAAATTCCACTTAACGGCCTCGTGGCTGATTGTGGAAAAGGCCCTTCAGGCTCACTGGCAATGGCTACAACCCAGTTGTAATAGGCTCCGCCGTTATAAGTGTCTTCCAGCCCTGTTCCATACTGAACTAATTCGCCGTCTGAGTAAATGACATCGTCGCCTTCGAGCATCCAGAACTCATTCGCATCCTGGTCCACATAAAGTAAATCGCCGACGAAATGGCCTCGACCGGTAGTTGACAGAATGTTATGATAAATATGCCCTGACCGAACCAGCGTGTTTTCTACAGCGTGAAGATAGCATGTACGCTGGCCAAGAGGTTTCAGCTCATATTCGACCCTGGCTGAGTTTATATCTATCGGAGTATCTGTAGTATTATGCAATTGAATTAATACAGAATCTCTAAAAGGCATCGGCCAATAGCAATAGAAGCCGTCATTTGAATCGGTTCCCAGAGGAAGGCTCTTATAGAGCGCCCGGTTGTTGCCTGCTCCGAAGAAATATGCGACCGGAATATCAACAGCTGGATTGCCCTGTCCATCATAGAAAACTTGCAAGTTTAGTCCGGTCAGCTCGGTATCGTTAGCATCGTTCATTTTAATAAAGAGCGCATTCACCAGTCCCGGGCCGTTCAGGTCGGCAACAGTAAAATTGGCATCAATAGTTGCTGCAGGGATATTGACTTCTACTGCGGCCGGAATATTACCGTCCGGATTCCGGCCGGAATTTTCAAACATCGATATGGCACTATTTCGCAACTGCTGCTGCTCAGTAGTCAGCGCAGCCGTGTAGGAGTTAACATCGACCCCCGTTGGGTAAGTCAGATAACTGTACTGGTAGTAGTGACGATTGGCAAACGGGCCAGCCGGTTTATTGACCGTCTCTATTACGACCGATTCCGAAAATGGAATCGGTTCATAACAGACCTGGCCCCCGGCGCAGGTAGTTATTAACGGTTCGTCAAAGTAAGAAAACAGGCTGCCAAAAATTGTGTTGCTCTCGGTGTCTATACGAGGTGTCGCTTCTCCGTCAAAATACATTCTGACAACGTAATGGTTGCGGCCCATGTAATGCGGCATCCAGAAACGATATATGACACCCGGCCCCTGAATCGTTTTGACCGTGCAGACGGTCTCAATTTTGATTAGGCCTTCCGGCCACTCATACCAGCTCCAGTCGTTATTTGCTCCTGTTCGGTCATAGCTGGAAGCTAAGCCGGATTTAGCGCCAAGACGAATTTGAGGCAGATTTCCCCAGGAAGCGAACGAATCGTAACCCACAGACGGTGTGCACAGACAGAGGACACTTAAAAGATGTACATATAACACGCTGTAAAAAAACAGCCTTTTCATCTCACCCTCGATTTTTTCGATAAAAATACATTATAGCACGAAATATCTCCCAAATCAACCACTTACAGCCTAATCATCGCAGATTATTCGGCTGAGTTTGTTCTGGGTGCATCGGAGGACTCAGGACGGGTTTTGATAATTGCTGTTTCCCGGTGTTCTCAGAAGACTCCTTATGTGGGCAATTCTCGTCGTACGATGAGGCAGCAATTACAATTAGAGACGAGTGTCAATATGTGTCACCCATTTGAAAAAACTGTTGATGTCGACCTTTCGAGTTAATAAACTCCATCAACCCTACAAGCCGCTTGAATATTCGTGAAGGAGAACGAAAAATGTGTCGGCACAGATACCCCTCGCCTCCCGCTTTAATCTTAGTACTTTTCTTCATCGCCAGCTTCAGTGCTTATACTTTCGCCTGGGATATAGAGCTCGTGGAATCCTATGTCGGCTATGACACAAGCGCACCTGTTGTTCTCAACTCTAACGACATACCTCACGCAGCATATTTCGATAACAACGATATGGACACGTACGCAAGTATCATTCATGCTTACCGAAGCGAAGGTGGCTGGTCCAGGCAAACGGCCGCGGACGATAAAGCCGAGACAGGTCATTCTTCGCACCCGGTTTTAGCGCTCGATGCCAATGACAATCCCTATATATGTTACCGCAACCGATCCGGCTGGCTCAGCTATATTTATTGGACCGGCTCTAACTGGAGTTCCGGGACAATCATCGATTCAGATAACCGCTGCTCGCCGCACGATGCGATTTTTGACGGTAATGATATGATGAACGTGGTTTACCTACATTATATCCCTGACGACTGGGAACACGGCCAGCTGAGATTAGCCGTCGATACCGGCGGCGGATTTGATAAAACAGTAATCGAGCCTAACGGCAATTACCTGTCTTCATCAATCGCAATAGACAGCAATAATGCTATACACCTTAGCTACTATGATGATAACGACGAGTTATTGATATATGCCGTACAGGACGGCAATTCCTGGACTCGACAGGAGGTCGACAGCGTTGGTGACGTGTCTAGTTCTATCGACGGTGCTATTGGTCTGGCTCTCGACGTTAATGACCTGCCGCACATAAGCTACTATAACTTTACTATCGGCGACTTGAAGTACGCCCACTTCGACGGTTCGGATTGGCTCATACAAACCGTCGACAGCCCCAACGACGTTGGAAAATACTCATCGCTGGCTTTGGATTTACAGGGTAATCCGCAAATCGCTTATCAGAACAAATCTAACGGCGCACTGAAATACGCTGCTTTCGACGGCTCATCCTGGCAAATCGAATTAGTAGATGATACAGGCTCATCCGGCAAGTACGCCAGCCTTGCACTGGATAGTTACGACAGGCCTCACATCAGCCATTTCGACAATTTAAACCACAGCGTCCGCTACGCCGCTGATAATCCGGTCTGTGGTGACCTCCAGCACCCTATTCTGCCTGGTGACATTGACGAAAACTGCTACATTGATTTCAACGACTTCAGCCGGTTCGCTTCATGGTGGCTGATAAGCGGCTGCGCTGATTCCAACGATTGTCAGGGCAGAGATTTCGATGAGACAGGAACAGTTGATGCAAACGATTTGAACACTCTATGCTCAAACTGGCTTAAATACACCGGCTTATAGGTCCCGGTTAACTGCGTCCCCTGCCCCGCTTATCCATAAACAGGATGATTCTTTTAAACTTATCAGCCGGCAGTGAATCTTTGAGCATCTTCCTTGCCTGGACTAAAGCTGTGCGGTTGGTGACATGCGTGATGATGATATGCTCGTTATTCATATCACTCAGCAGTTTCGTCAGCTCATCGATATGCATGTGCTTGCCGATATCGGCTCTGCTTTTGTGCTCATCTTCGTAGAAGGTGCACTCGGTAATCAGAATCCTGCTTTGTGATATGTAATCCAACTGCGAAAAATCCGCATACTGAGTATCGCCAAGGTAAGTCACTATCGGAATCTCTATTGGATTATCGATTTGGACACCCTGTTTTTTCAGCTCGACTATCTGTTTACTTGTAAGCTTGGCATACTCGGGCTTTATTTTTTTGCGTTTCTCGAGCACCGTATAACCCACCGAACCTTTGCTGTGCTTTGTGGGGAAAACCCTTGCAAAGAGATTCGGCTTTATCGGATACTCATCGCCAGCCTTAACACCCACAAGCTCAGCCGGCACTTTGCTGCCGTCAAGTTTACCCCAGGCATTGATGATTTGCTTGATAGGTTCGAGCAGGTTCTCCGGCGTCAAAATCGTACCCGGCGACTGGCCGCAGAAATTACGATGCGAAAGATAATATGCAATGCCTGCGGCGTGGTCGATATGCCCATGCGTCAGCAGAACATTATTTATCGAGATGACCTGGTCCGGAGCCTTGCCTATATCGAAGCAGACATCAAGCTGCGGCATGGCGATAACTGTCTCCTCGGCGGCGACCGAGTAGCCGATTATCTCAAGCTCATCAATCTTTATCTCTACCAGATTATGACTGGGCATATCAATCTTTCTTAACATGAAGCTCCAAATCCTAATGGTAGAAATACAAACAGCTTATGTCAATTTGTTTTTGACATCAGCGGTAAATGCGGTATCGTAAACCGTGTGTAAATCGCCGTAAGTGAGCTATGCTATGCCTGATAAGCGAATCCATCGCGGGCCTCATCCAAAAGATGAGCATTTGTTCGCGCCGTCTTGGGCGGCCGGTCTTACTCAGGCCGTCGCCGATTATTCACTACTGCTGACAAAAGGCTACGCCGACAAAAGCGCACTCAAACTCGTCGGCGACAGGTTTTCGCTTACTCAAAGACAAAGGCTGGCTGTAATGCGAAGCGCTTGTTCGGATAAGCAGCTTGCCGCGCGCAAAAAAAGTCAAATCGACCTCGCGCATATTAAAGGCAAGCCGTTGGCAATCGATGGTTACAATATACTTATCACAATCGAAGCCGCGACCAGCGGCGCGTTTCTATTTAAAGGCCGGGACGGCTGCCTGCGAGATTTAGCCAGCATTCACGGCACATATCGAAGAGTTCAGGAAACCACCCCTGCCATAGAATTGATAGGCGGCTTTCTCCAGGAGTCTCAAATATCTTCTGCGACGTGGCTGCTCGACAGTCCTGTATCGAACAGCGGCCGATTGAAGAAAATATTCGAAGAAATCGCAGCTAAAAATGATTGGCCCTGGCAGGTAAAGCTATCACAAAGCCCCGATGCCGAACTTATCCGCAGCGACTGCGCCGTAGCCAGCAGTGACAGCGTTATCCTCGATAACTGTAAGAGCTGGATTAACCTCGCTGCAGAGATTATCGAATCGAAAGTCCCCTCAGCAAAAGTAATTGACTTTTCAATACAAACTTGATATTTTACCGCCCTTGTAGTGTAGCTTGTGTAGGCATAAATGGGCTAACTCGGCACGTGAATCACCATGACGCGCCTATTTTGACACCAGGTAATCAACGTTAAAAGGAAGGGGAGAAACCTCAAATGAAGAAATGTGTAAAGTGCAATGCAGAAGTTGACGACAGGGCGCACGTTTGTCCGAAATGCGGAGGCGGAACTTTCATAGGTTCGTACAGTGCTGAGGACGCGCTTTCGATGCTTGACTCTCTGCAGGATCAGTACAAGGCCAAAGAACATGTTGATAAGTCCGCGCATTTGTTCTCCCAAGGTCGGTTCGATGAGGCAATTGCAGAACTCAAGATTGCCCTGAAGCTCAACCCAATGAATCCCACAGCGCATGGGAATATGGGGGGTGTCCTGTTGGCACAGGGCAAGCCGAAAGAGGCCATACCATGGCTTGAAAAGGCCCTTGAGCTGAATCCTAACCTGGAGGGCGTTCCCCAAGGACTCGCCGAGGCCAAGACCAAGGCTGCCAAGACTGAAAGCAGTAGTT
>CAZNXD010000074.1:0-7553 GCA_964576935.1 uncultured Pirellulales bacterium
GAAGATTTTACGAGCGGACTTTGACGCCAGTTTTGATGAAAACGCATTTTCAACTGAGCAGATATGCAATGCCGTGGCCGAAGCCGGCATCGTCGGTATGGGAGGCGCAGGATTTCCAACGCGAGTCAAAATCGAGCCCAACCCAAGGCTGCCGAAAAAAACATTGATAATCAATGGCTGCGAATGTGAGCCTTGTATAACCTGCGATTACGTACTAATGCTCGAGCAAACAAATACTATCATCGCCGGCGCTAAACTCGCACGCCTGGCCTCGGGATGTTCGCGGATTATCATTGCTGTTGAAGACAACAAGCCCAAGGCAATTGAAGCTTTCCGTGAGGCTTTAGAGAACAGCCCAAATTCCGATGACATTGAGATTGTCAGTCTCAAAACCAAATACCCCCAGGGCGGCGAACGACAGCTCATAAAATCGGTTTTGGACAAATACGTCCCAACGGGCGGCATACCCCCTGCTATCGGCATTCTTGTCCTGAATGTTGCAACCGCGGCCGCGATTGCCGAAGCCGTTGTTTTCAATCAGCCGTTGACCCACCGGATTGTCACTGTAACCGGCCGCGCCATAGCAAAGCCGAGCAATCTTTACGTCGCCGTAGGAACGCCGGTCAGTGAGCTGATTGAGTTCTGCGGCGGTGTCACCCAGAAAAGCGTTAAGGTGATTTTGGGTGGGCCGATGATGGGGCTCGCTATCGCGGACTTGTCGATGCCGATTACAAAGACGACCGGCTCGATTACTATCCTTACCAAGGAACAAATCGGCCGAGCCAAATACAAAAGGCAAGTTACGCCCTGTATCAGATGCGGCCGATGTCTCGAGGTGTGCCCCGAGCATTTGAACCCGACAAAAATCGCCCATGCAGTTAAGAACAATATGCTGGATTTGGCTCAGGATTATTATATGAGCGCGTGCATCGAATGTGGATGCTGCAGCTTCGTATGCCCCGCCAATATCGAGCTGACCGGATATATAAAAACAGGCAAAATTTACCTTGCCAGACAAAAGAATAAAATGCCTTAGTTAGTTGACAGGTAACCGATTAGATGCTGAGTAAGATTATAGTTTCACCTTCACCGCACATAAGCGGCCCGCTGTCGACCCGGCGGGTCATGGGCGATGTGATTATCGCCCTGATGTTTCCGTTTGCCGCGGCGGTTTATTATTTTAGGCTTTACGCAATAACGCTTACATTAACATGTGTGGTCTCATGCCTTGTCACCGAGTATCTTTGTAACCTGCTGCGTCGTAATCCAAAGCCGGCCGAGTCGCTGCGCGACTTAAGTGCGGTCGTTACGGGAATAATTTTAGCGTTTTCGGTTCCGCCGGCATTGCCGTTATGGGCCGCAGTGTTAGGAAGTGCCTTTGCGATAGCTATCGGAAAGATGGTCTTCGGCGGGCTTGGTTCGAACATTTTCAACCCGGCCATGGCTGGTAGAGCGTTTCTTACAGCATCGTTCGGGATGCTGATGACAACATGGACGGTTCCGGTGACGATTAATCCGGATATGCCGATAGTCGGCTCTGATGAAGCTTACAATGCGCAATTAGTACCGACTGCTGTCCTGGTCAAACCCGATGCCAGGACGATGGCAACACCGTTGGCCGATAGTAAAGTAGCAATCAAAAGCAAATCCGGCGCTAAAGAAGTAAATACCCAGCTCGATGCCGCCCTTTTGGGCGAAGTCGGAGGCTGCCTCGGCGAAACCAGTGCGGTAATGATTGCCGTCGGCGGCCTGTATATGCTTATCAGGAAAACGATTAATCCTCATATGCCGATAGCGGTCTTGCTTAGCACATTTGTTTGTGCGCTAATCGCGTATCTTATAAATCCTGAGGCTTACATGAGTCCATTCATGCACATCGCAAGCGGAGGAATAGTGCTCTGCGCCTTCTTTATAGCTACCGACCCGGTGACTGCGCCTTTAAGTATCAGAGGCATGTGGATATTCGGCATTGGAGTTGGGGCTCTTACCATGTTAATCAGATTGGTCGGAGAATATCCGGGCGGTGTGATGTATTCGGTGCTTCTAATGAACTCAGTGACACCTTTAATCGACCGTTTGTGCAAACTGACACCTGCAGGAGGTAAACCGGGTGCGTAAGGTAATATATTTCATACAACAGAGCTGGCTGCTGATTGTCGCGGCGTTTATTTTCGGGCTGCTCCTGGCGGTGACCAGCGCAATGCTGACGCCGAGAATATTAGAAAACGAAGCCAGGATGCTCAATGACAAAATGAAATCGCTTATCACAGATGCCAACCAGTTCAAGCCGGCCATTGAAGATGCTGTGATAGCCGGCACAAAGACCGACATATACCAGGCATTCGACGCATCCGGCCAAAGCTTAGGCTTTGCTTTTGTCGCTGCCGGACCCGGCTTTAGCGATAAAATCAAGCTCGTTGTCGCGGTCGATGAAAGTTGCAGTAAATATTTCGGATTCGAAGTTCTATCCAGCTACGAGACACCGGGATTCGGCAGTAAGATTGCCGAAGATTACTTCAACGACCAGTTTATTGGAGCTCCGAGCGATAAACTCCAGCTTATTAAAAGCGGCGATGACAAGAAAATCGATGAGCAGATTGTTGCTATTACCGGCGCGACGGTCAGCAGCGAAGCCGTGGTAAAAATATTTAACCGTCATATCGATAAGCTCAAAGAAATCTTGACGGACAAGGGACTGATTGAAAAATGAACGATAACCAGACGCCGAATCTTGGGCAGACTTTTATAACAGGCCTGTGGCGTGAGAACCCTGTCTTTCGCCTGCTTCTTGGCATGTGCCCGACGCTTGCCGTCACCGGCGCCGTCAAGCCCGCTCTTACTATGGGCCTGTGCGTTATCTTTGTACTTACCTGCAGCAATATCGTGGTCAGCCTGATGCGAAATTTATTAAAGCCGCACCTCAGAATCCTGATGTTCACGCTTACTATAGCGACCTTCGTTACCATCGCCGACATGTTCGTTAAGGCCTTTGCCCCTCAAATGAGCGCGACGCTCGGCCCTTACATTCCGCTTATTATTGTCAATTGCATTATCATCGGCCGGGCAGAAGCATGCGCAAGTAAAAATAATCTCATCGTCAGCATAATCGATGCTTTAGGGATGAGTCTCGGCTTTACTTTTGCGCTGCTCGTATTGGCGGCGGTCAGAGAGCTGCTCGCCACGGGAACTATTTTCGAGATACACGTTATGCCCCAAGCGTTTGTGCCCTGGGCAGCTATGAGTATGCCGGTTGGAGCGTTTATAACATTAGGTTTGTTGCTTGGACTGATAAACAGCATAACTAAAAAAACCGTTTAGAGGTTAAAGTATGGATACAGTACAAATACTAATTCTGGCCTTCATTTCGGTAGTGCTTGTCAACAACCTCGTCCTGACCAAGTTCCTGGGTATATGCCCCTATCTAGGAGTGTCCGGCCGAATCGATATGGCCTTCGGAATGGGCATGGCCGTTACCTTCGTAGTGACATTGAGTGGAACGCTTACCTGGCTGATTGACAATTTAATTATCATGCCGCTTGCTCTCGAAGTAACACGTTATGTCTGCTTCATACTCGTAATAGCCGGCGCCGTGCAACTTGTAGAGATGTACATGCGCAAGTTCTCTCCGTCGCTGTATGAAAGCTTCGGAATATTTCTGCCTTTGATTACCACCAACTGTGCAATACTCGGTTTGTGTCTGTTTTTGCATCTTTGGGAAATACACAACTTCGTCGTGGCGGTGGTCCTGAGCTTCGGCTCCGGCATTGGTTTCACCATGGCAATCTGCATCATGGCCGGTATTCGCGAGAACCTCAAGCTCGCCGACGTACCAAAGCCTCTCAAAGGCGCCCCGATTACGCTTATCACCGCCGGACTTTTGACGCTGGCATTTATGGGTTTTGCAGGAATGATTAAATGACTCTCGCTGATATTATACAACTCTGGAACCAGGCCTGGCCGGCCGGTGCTATCATGCTCGGCCTCGGCGCTGATAGCAAGCGAAAAACTCAAGGTCAAGCTCGACCCAAAGATTGAGCAGGTACACAAAGCACTGCCCAATATCGATTGCGGCGCGTGTGGTTTTGCCGGCTGTGCCTCTTACGCCAAGGCGGTTGTAAACAATCCCGACTTGATTGGGCTCTGCGCTCCGGGCGGAGCACGTGTCTCGGCCAAAATCGGAGAAATCCTTAACCTGCAAATCAGTGAATCCGGCGCACCAAAAAGACCCATTGTCCATTGCAGGGCAACTAAAGACGACAAGACATACTTCGCAGAATTTCAGGGTATTGAAAGCTGCACTACCGCAAACGCCTTCGCTAATGCACAGGCATGCAAGTTCGGCTGTCTCGGTTACGGCGACTGCGTACATGCGTGTAAGTTCGACGCCCTTCATATCATTGACGACCTGGCTGTAGTCGATTACGACAAATGCACCGGATGCGGCGCCTGCGTAAAAGCCTGCTCGCGTAACCTTATAAAGATGGTGCCTTTTACACACGAGAACATGCTCACCGTCGCCTGCAGCAGCAAAGAAAACGGAAAGACAGTTCGTTCAATGTGCCAGGTCGGTTGTATCGCCTGCGGGATATGTGCAAAGCAGAGTGATATCTTTTCAGTCAGTGACAATCTCGCTGCTGTTGACTACCAAAGGTATCAACCCAACGAGCAAACCGAAACCGCGTATAACAAATGCCCCACAGGTGTAATTGTCTATCGCGGTAAAACCGCCCCGCGCCCGCGTCAGCCTAAGCCAAAAACAGCCGCAGCCAAAGCTTAAGGCTTGTGAATGTATCTGTGCGCACCTTCAGTCATTATTAGCTGATACTCAGGACCAGGTGTTATCAGGACAGCCTCGGTATCGGCCAGCGAGTCTATAAGCTCCAGACCTTTTTCTTGTCCGAGAACACTCACCGCCGTAGCCAGGGCATCGGCGTCGGTGGCATTATTGGCTATGACTGTCACGCTGGACAGTTTTTCACTGCTCTGGCCCGTGTTGCTGTTGATGATATGGCTTTGCCTTTTGCCATCGATAACAACAAACCTTCGATAGTCTCCGCTGGTAGTGACAGCACTATCCGAAAGCTTTAAAGTAAGGATGGTCCGTTCATCCGTAATATTCGGGTCCTGCAGACCGATTAGCCAGTGTTCCTTTCGGCCTATAGCTATTCCAAAGCATCGGATGTCACCACCCACATCGACCATCCCGCCTCGGGCGCCTGCCGTCTTCATCGCTCCAACGGCCTTATCGATGGCATAGCCCTTAGCGATACCTCCCAAATCAAGTTTCATTCCATCGACCGCAAAACTTACCGTCATATTACTCGCGTCGAGCAAAAGATTCTGATAGCCGACCTTCGAACGGGCCGTCATAATCTGTTCCGCAGAAGGAGGATAATTAGCGTCAGCCGAAGTCCGCCGTAATTCAATCAGGGCCCCTACCGTAACATCAAACGCGCCTTCGGTCAGCTTGCTGAAGTGCACCGCTCTCTCAAGTACATCGAAAGTACTCTGACTAACCTTTACCGGCTGCTCTGACGCAAGTCGATTTACTTTGCTAAGCTCGGATTCAGGACTATACGCGCTCATCAGACTATCGACTTTTTGCAATTGTTCGAAGGCTGAATCGATACACCTTTGGGCGGTTTTTTTGCTGGGCGCGACTACAAGTATGCGGGTGAACGTCCCCATGACCTCCCGGTATCCGCTGTCGGCATCGACCGGACCTTTCGGGGCAAAGTAAAAAATAATCAGAATCAAAACCGCAAAGATGGTAATCCTGATTACTCGTTTGGTTTGCATTAAGCTGACTCCCAATATAAATCTTACGCTATGGCCTTAGTTCGCTTCAATATCAGGGCTTTATCTGTATAATAGCCGCATGACTAAAAAGCAACCGGAAATTATCGCTGAACAGATTGAGCATGACCTGTTGCCCTTCGTGCGCAGACCCAGCCGATACATCGGCGGCGAGGTAAACCAGATAAAAAAGGACCTGGCCGGATGTGACCTGACGGTAGGCCTGTGCTTTCCCGATATCTATGAAATCAGCATGAGCCATACCGGCCTGGCAATAATATACGACATCCTCAACAAAATCGACGGCGTCGCAGCCGAGCGCGTCTTCTGCCCCTGGACAGACGCCGAACAGGTAATGCGAACCAAAAACATACCGCTGTTCAGCCTCGAATCAAAAGCCGCCGTCAAATCACTCGATATAGTCGGATTCAGTCTGACCAACGAACTTTGCTATACGAATATGCTTAATATGCTGGATTTAGCGGGACTCAATATTCACAGCAAAGACAGAAGCGAAGATGACCCGCTAATCATCGCCGGCGGACAAATGGCAAACTGCTGTGAGCCTGTAGCCGACTTCATCGACTTGTTCGTTTTAGGCGAAGCAGAAGATGCTGTTGTCCAACTGGCCAAACTCATTCGCAGAGGTAAAAAACAGAAAAAAACAAAAGCCAAAATCCTCTTGGACGCCGCTAAGCAATTCGACTGGGCTTATGTACCATCACTGTATGAAGCTGAAAAAACACCGCAGCTCTCAAACGCCGTCGTGGAAGATTTCGACAATGCCCCCGTCCCCACATCACCTATCGTACCCTTCACTCAGGCTGTTCACGAAAGAGTCAGTATCGAAGTGATGCGGGGCTGTCCCGGCCGATGCCGATTCTGCCAGGCAAGTTTCTGCCGCAGACCCATTCGCTATCGAAGCGTCGACAGAATCTTTGAAATCACCAAAGCAGCTCAAAAAGCGACAGGCTTCGATACGGTAAGTCTGTTGAGCCTTTCCACGGCTGACTATCCACAGCTCGAAGAACTGGTAACAAAGTTGCACAATTACTTCAGCGATAAATATGTCGGTCTTTCTGTTCCGAGTCTGCGTGTCGATAAGCATTTGAAACTATTACCGGAATTCGTTAATTCGGTAAGAAAGAGCGGCCTGACTATCGCGGTCGAAGCAGCCAGCGAAAGATTAAGACAAATCATCAACAAGCCGCTCAAAGACGATGACCTCTTCGCTGCAGTTGAGGCGGCGTACAGAGGAGGCTGGCAAAGGCTGAAACTATATTTTATGGTCGGCCTGCCGGGCGAGATCGAAGATGATATAAAGAACATCGTAAATATCTCAGCTAAGTTGGCCAGGCTGCGAAGACAACTCGACGGCAAAACGGCTCAGATTAGTATAACGGTAAGCTGGTTCGTACCCAAACCCCACACACCTCTCGCATGGCTCGGACAAAAGCCGAAAGAATATTTTGCCAAAGCCAAGGGTATCATTCTTGATGAAAAGAGAAAACTCGGAGCGAAGTCACTGCGATTCAAGTTTCATAACATCGAACGAAGCTTACTCGAATCAGCCATAGGCCGAGGCGACAGAAGTCTGAGCCGGGTGGTTGAAACAGCCTGGCGTAACGGTGCAAAGTTCGATTTGTGGGATGAATGCTTTGATTTTTCCTTATGGCAAACGGCATTCGAAAAATTCAGACTCGATGTGGTAAAAATGGCACAGAAGCAATTTGAAACCGACCAAACTCTGCCGTGGG
>CAZNXD010000075.1:0-7537 GCA_964576935.1 uncultured Pirellulales bacterium
GAACATTTAGGAGGGCCCGACAAAAAGTATCTGCTTGGTCACTTAAATGAAGCGAGGGAACAGTTGAGGAATCAGTAGCAACAGGCAGTCAATCAGGTCTTCGTACCTAAGGTGGGAAATTCGAATCCACCGCGGCCTTTGGCTTCTTTGAAGTCAACTATTATCTGGGCGGCCTGTTTCGGGTCATCGACCATTGTAAAATCTTTGATATCACCCGGCGAGATGTAGTGATGTTCGGCGAGCATTGTCTCTTTCACCCATTTGATTAATCCGTCCCAATAATCGCTGCCCATCAAGAGCACCGGAAAAGACGCCTGCTTAAAAGTCTGTATCAACACTAATGACTCGAAGAATTCATCCATCGTCCCGTAGCCACCCGGCAAAACAATAAAGCCGTGCGCATATTTCAAAAACATTACCTTTCGAGTGAAGAAATATTTGAAATTAAGTGTCATATTCTGGTACTCGTTCGGGACTTGCTCGTGAGGCAGCTCGATATTCAGCCCGATGCTCTTACCGCCGACTCTGGCTGCGCCTTTATTAGCGGCTTCCATAATGCCGCTTCCGCCCCCGGTGATTACGGCAAAGCCAGCCTTGGCGATTTCCGCCGCTGTGTCTTCGGCGAGTTTGTAGTATTTCTCAGTTGGTTTGGCACGGGCTGAGCCGAATATTGTAACAGCCGGACCGATATTGCCAAGCTCTTCGAAACCCTCCACGAACTCACTCATTATCTTGAAGATTCGCCACAAATCCTTTACGGGCTTGTCACCAAACTCCATCATCATCTGGATATCTCCTTTTCTGTCTGAATATCCCGGCTCATTTCACCATAATTCAGGCTCATCTGCCACTGGACAGTACTGCCTTATAGGACAGGCCGCACAATTCGGCTTACGAGCTTTGCATATATTCCGCCCGTGAAGTATCAATGCATGGCTGAATATCGACCAGTCCTTCTCAGGAACTATTTCGGCCAAATCGAACTCCAGCTTTACAGGGTCACTATTGCCGGATAGCCGCAGCCTGCGTGACAATCTTATTACATGCGTATCACAGCTAATTCCGGGAACTCCGAAAGCATTGCTTAAAACGACATTTGCGGTCTTTCGGCCGACACCCGGCAAAGTTGTAAGTTCTTCCATCGTACCGGGCACTTCACCGTCAAAATCGCTCAATATCTTTTCGCAAGCGCCCTTTATATTTTTTGCCTTGTTGCGAAAGAAGCCGGTTGGTTTTATGTCTTTCTCTATTTGCCCGATTGGCGCATCGACCCAGTCTTTAGCTGATTTGTATTTTTTGAAAAGCTCTCTGGTAACCATATTAACTCGAACATCTGTACACTGGGCCGACAGTATTGTCGCAATAAGTAATTCGAGGGGTTTGCTGTGCCTAAGCTCGGTCTTTGCGCCGGGATATGTTTTTTTAAGGATAGGAAGAATCTTTCTTATTCGCTCGGCGGCTTCGTCCTTATTGACTTGCAGCTTGACTTTTTTCTCTGACGTCTTTTTTGCCATAAGTCATTTGTTCTGAGACAGAGCTTCGAGAATAGTAATCAATTCCTGTTTATCGAATATACCGCGCAGCTTCTTTGGCTGCTGACCGGGTTGCAGGACGATTGTAGCCGGGACGTTTCCGGCTTCGCCGTAGATTTTCTTGAAATCGATTGTAGCCTGATAATTATGCTGTGTCGTATCCGCCTTGACTGGCAGGACATTCTTCTCTTCGATAAGCCGCACGACCTCCAGGTCTTTATACACTTTCTTATCAACAACCTTACAGTTGGTGCACCAGTCAGCGGTAAACTTAATTAATACGGCTTGGCCGTCAACAGTCGCGTTTTCAATCAGCTCCGCATCGTAGTCGCGCCATTCAATCGCAGGTTCGCCTGAAACCTGTTGGCCCGGCAGTAACCAGAAACCTGCAACAAAGGCCAGTATTAGCGCAATCAGGCGAACGGTCCATTTTTTACCGCTCGGTGTTGAAAAACTCACCCACTTACCCCACATCCACACTGCGAAGCTGAAAATTACACCGTAAGTGAGCACGTTAAGCAACCGGTTTTTGTCAAGAGCAGCCAAAGTAAGTTTGACCGCGATAAAGAATAGTAGAAAGCCGCAGCACTTTTTGAATATGTCCATCCATGTGCCGGGCTTCGGAATTCGATTCAGCAGTGAAGGGATAAGAATGATAACAGCATACGGCAAAGACATACCAACACCCATCAGTATAATAGCCGTACTGCTGGTTATCAGAGGCTGAGTCTGAGACCACACAAGGACAAAGCCAAGAAGCGCGCCGCTGCACGGAGTGCTGAGTACGCCCGCAAAGAAACCCATACCGAGCGTCCCGGCGATACCCGAACCCTGGCCCTGTTTACTCAGTATTGCCGATGGCAAAGCTAAAGTGACAATATCCAGCATGACCAGGCCGAAAAAGACTATCGCTAAAAACAGGATGATGACGGCTGCAGGGTAACGAAACAGACTGTTGAGGTCCAGCACTGCGCCAGTTGTAAGATTGATTATGGCAGAGACCAGTGCAAAGACTGCGAAAAAGAGAATGACACCAGAGCAAAAAGCTATCCCCGAAAAGATGCGCTTGCGGTCCGACTTTTTGGATTGCTCTATCAGCCGCATCAATATCAGAGGAATTACCGGAAGGACACAGGGCATTATATTAATTGAGACACCTGCCAAGACAGCTAAAACGAAATACACCGGCGTACTGAAAGGCAGCACTGCCGGTGCTGTAGTCTCGCCTGAACCCGAATCAACAGTCTCAATCGTTTTCGGTGGTTGTGCCTGGTCAATAGCAACCACCGGCAGCGATGCCGATTCGGCTATATAGACTTCAGTCGAAAGACTCTTTTCGAATGGAGCAAGACAAATCATACTCGTACAGGCTATACCGGAAATTGTGACGGTTGCGTTTCCTTTCTTTATAACCGCCGTATTGCCGCCCGCGCGCACTGAGATAATTGGTATAAATGCGGAAAAATTTCCTGCGTAAACTTCCACCATTTGGCCGGTGGGGTCTTTGAACATCTCCCATTTGGGAAATACTGTTTGACCAAACTCAAAGTCTTCAGATTCGGCCTTGATTTTCAGCTCCAGGCCTTTTGCCGGTGCCGTTTCACTCTTAGCGTAGTAATGAAGGTCGTCTGAGCCTTCAAAGACCACTGCTATGCCTAACTTATTGTCCAGCCGGGCCGGTTTGAGTTTAACCATACTAAACTCATCCTGGAACCTGACGAGTTCAAGAACATCATTTGGCCCGGGAGTATTTAGATTAGCCAAAACGGATGAATGAAAGATTAAAAGAAAGACACAGAAAAACCATCCGACTGTATTTGCCCTTCTCATGATAGTCCTATCGAAAAAAGATGGCATTGGACTGATGTCGGGCTGATTATCCTTCGGTTTTTTCCTCGCCGTCTTTCTGTTCTGAAGTTTTGGCCCGCTCGGCGGCCAAAAGGTCAGCCACCGTTGGTTTGTCGAGAGTTCCGCCTTCCAGAATCATCTTCACATCAGCAGCATCTAATGTTTCGTATTTCAATAGCGCGTTAGCGATGTTTTCAAGCTTGTCTTTATTGGCTTCAATAAGTTCCCTTGCGGATTTATATGCTTCATCGGTAAGGCGCTTAACTTCGGCATCTATATCCTCGGCGGTTTTTTCGGAATAATCCTTTTCGCCTGGCATGGCATAAATCATACGATCAAAGCCTGAATCTTCCTCATAGCTGACCAGGCCGAGTTTATCACTCATACCCCACGTGACAACCATCTGACGGCTTATCTTCGTCGCCTGCTGGATATCAGATTCAGCACCGCTGGATATATCGTCACAGAATATTTCTTCCGCTATCCGACCGCCGAAGCAAACCTGCATAAGGGCCATGCAGTACTTACTTGTAAACAAAGTGCGGTCTTTTTCAGGCAGAGCAAAAGTGGCGCCGCCCATCGGCCCGCGGGGAATAATACTGACCTTGTGAAGCGGGTCGGCCTCTTTGAGCAATGACTGAACGAGCGTATGACCAGCCTCGTGATAGGCCGTAATCTCCTTTTCTTTCTGGTCGATGACCCTGCTCTTTTTGGCTCGGCCCCACCGCACCTTATCACGAGCCTCTTCCAAATCGGACATCTCGATATGCTCTTTTTCACTCATCGTAGCCATCAACGCGGCCTCGTTGATGATGGCCGCCAAATCAGCTCCGCTGAACATCGGTGTACCTCGAGCCAACCTCTCCATATCTACATTCGGGTCCATCTTGACCTTTCGAGCGTGCACCTTCAGTATATCTACACGCCCTCTCAAATCCGGCAACGGAACAACTACCTGGCGGTCGAATCGGCCGGGCCGTGTCAAAGCATGGTCAAGAATATCACCGCGGTTCGTAGCTGCTATTACAATCACCTGGTCGTTCGTATCAAAGCCGTCCATCTCGACCAGTATAGCGTTTAACGTCTGCTCGCGTTCGTCATGACCACCCCCCACAAATCCCGCGCCCCTCTTGCGGCCGACAGCGTCAATCTCATCAAGAAAGATAATACACGGCGAGTTGTCCTTTGCCTGCTTAAATAAATCACGTACGCGAGAAGCTCCAACGCCCACAAACATCTCGACAAAGTCACTGCCGCTGATACTGAAGAATGGCACATCGGCCTGGCCGGCGATAGCCTTGGCCAAAAGTGTCTTTCCACAACCGGGAGGCCCTACCAATAATACTCCTCGTGGAATTCGGCCGCCAAGACGCTGAAATTTCTTCGGGTCTTTCAAAAACTCGATGATTTCAGCGACTTCTTCCTTGGCCTCTTCAATGCCGGCAACGTCGTTGAATGTCACCTTGGCCTTGTCTTTGCCGTGCAGACGGTGCTTGCTTCTGCCGAACGACATGAGCATCCCACCCGCGCCGCCGCGAAGATTGCGAATGAACATGAAATAAATCAGACCGCCGAACAGAAGAAGCGGAAACACCCACTGAGCCAGCATAATCACCCATATATTCTGCTGAACGAATTTCCATTCGATATCTTTATCTTCGAGAATCTTCATCAGGCGCTCACCGACAACGTCGGCCTTGTACTCGACAGTGAAAATCTCGAGTATATTCTTGTTTTTGTCTGTTACGCCTTCCTTGAATTTGCCCTTGATTTCGGTGTCACCTATCTGAATGCTCTCTATCTGGTCATTCTGAAGATATGTCTCGAACTCGTTCCATTTTATTTTGTTGTCAGGCAGAGCTTTTAAAAGCAGTATCGCCCCCAGAACCAAAATCATTATAAGCGCCCATCTGAAGGGACTCCGCTTGGGGACTGGGCCTTTGCCGGGCCCTTTGCCTCCCGGCCCTGTAGGCTGCTTAGGTTGTTGCTGTCCGTTAGTCATCTGTTATGCTGAAAACCCCGAAAAGGATAGGTGAATAAAAAACTCAAAAAGGCTTAAAATTCAAATAAACATCACTGACTACCAGGGATTTTCCATCAATTCTACGATCCTCTTGGCCAGTTTGTTTGCCGCCAATGCCGAACCATATTCGCTGCCCTGCATTTGCCATTCCGAATAGCTCGCTGCAGCGCTTACCTGCTGGTTGTCAATCAACAACTCACCGCTGCGGAGGTCTTTCCAGTTGACCACGGCATTTAAGACAAGTTCCTTTTCCAGTGACCGGCCGGTCTCACGCTCGGCGGTCAGGACGGCTTTACCCACAGTACCGATATAACCGCTTATCAGCGTATCGGCCCGGTCCCTGCTTGAGACGATTTTGTACGGGGTCTTCGCCTCAATCTGCTTGGCCAAAGCGTCGGTCAGTTCGTACTCTACTCCCCGCTCGAATGTGCGGTTGCCGAACACCTCAACATAGACACTTGTAATTTCATCGTCAAACAGCGGCTCGCTTGAATAACCGCCAAACTCGTTACAGCTTACCAGTGTCACGCAAAAAGCCGTCATTACTAAACCGGTTAATACCAGGTAAATTTTATGTAGCATATTGCTCATTTCTCTACCTTCTCACTTTCAATACCTTCATTCTTGTCCAATATGTCCATGGCCCCTCTGGCTCCCGTACTGTCGGGCCACTGCTCAACTATCATCTCAGAATACAGATTCGCACACTGCTTGCTGCCGGTCCGCTGATAATACGATGCGACATTATATTCTTTGTAAGCAAGCTGCTGACGTATCTGCTCCAGACGTTTATCAATTTCATATTTCTTCGCATCTTCCGGGTATCGGCGTTTGTAGTTCTCGTAGTAGCTTTTGGCGCTGACCAGACCCGACATATCATATTCCGGTCCGCGATAAGCCGCATGTTTGCATCTCGCCATAGCAAGCAGTGCTTCCTTACCGCTTTCGCCCGTGGGCCATTTAGAAAAAACCTGAGACCATCTTTCGTAGGCATCTTCATATTTACCGCGGCTTTCGTAGCTCTGGGCAATGGTTCGGGCCGCCTTTAATCCAAGAGGAGATTCACCCGCCATCTCGATGACTCTGTCCATGACCTTGGTACCTTCGGCATAGCCTCTTATCTTGACAAACTTGAAGATGGTCTTTTTGTGTCCGCCAAGATAGGTCTTGGCTATCTCAAATTCCCGGTCAAGTGCCGCGTAATATAATGGGCTTTGCGGATACTCCGCCAGGAAAGCGTCATACGCACGTACCGCTTTTGTGAAGTTACCTGTCGCATAGAGCTCTTCCGCCTTGACAAAGGCGTCCAAATCCGGCGTGGCGATTTCAGGAAAATCACGTCTTAGTTTTTCCGCTGCCACAAAAACTGCGTCACTCTTGCCCTGGTCGGCAAGAAGTTTCAGCGCACTGACGGTCACCAGGTATTGGTCTTTGGGTTCTTCCGAGACCTTTTTCCAGTCTTGTCCCTCATCGAGCCGCCATGTCTCAGCCCCCATCACCGAGCCGACCAGCACAACAGCAGCCAGCAGCACTCGAATCCTTTCCTTAGTCATAAGCCTTGCTCTCCTATAGTAATATGCACATTCGGCCTAAACCGCGGTACTATTATATCGGCCAGCCTGACTATTGCAAACAAGTTGTATCAAATACGGCTGCTCAAGCTGCACACAAGCTCAGATATCGTAGAGCTGCTCATCCTCAAGGATTTCAAACCCCGCCTGCCCGACGACTTCAGCCGCCCCGCTTTCGGCCAGATTCTCGATTTCCATACAGCAGACGCCCGTATTATTAGGCTGAAGCACAAAGCCGTACGCGTCAACAATGTTAATTTTTGCCTCTGCCAGAGCCATTGTCAGCCTGTGTAGATTACCTGGTTTATCAGGAACCGATATCGCCAGCACATCCTTCAGGGCACAGGCACAACCCAAATCAGCCAAGGCCAGATACGCCTTTTCGGGATTATTAACGATAAGCTTCATCAGGCCGTAATCGCCTCGGTCCTGAATAGTAAAAGCCCGAACATTGATATTGCTGTTCTGAAGATTCTTGGTTATGGCCTCAAGCCGACCAGGACGGTTCTCTACGAATATATTCAGTTGCTTTGCCATTTTCACACCTCTATTCTTTGGGCCTC
>CAZNXD010000076.1:0-7467 GCA_964576935.1 uncultured Pirellulales bacterium
GACATCTTCGTCGCCTCCCCACGAATTGCTCAAAACCCGCGCTCCATTATCAACAGCATATTCTATTCCCTTAATAGCGTTGCTGACAAATAGTGACCAATGTTCTTCGCCGTAGTGGGAGATATTTAACGCCATTATCTTGACATTCCAGCAGACGCCGGCAACACCCTCGCCGTTATTCCCAACCGCACCGATTATTCCTGCACAGTGCGTTCCATGACCAAAGTAATCCATCGGATCATTGACATCAAGGTAGAAATCCCAGCCATAGACATCATCCACATAACCGTTTTCGTCGTCGTCGACTTCAGGCGTTCCATTCTGTTCATCCTCATTAACCCACATATTTGTGGCCAGGTCGGGGTGAGTGTAGTCAACGCCCGAATCGACAACCGCCACAATGATTTCGCTGCTGCCGGTGTCTATGTCCCACGCCTCGGGCGCGTTAATGTCAGCATCTTCTGTTCCGCCGGTCTGACCGGTATTGTGCATGCCCCAGAGTTCGTTAAATCTCGGGTCGTTGGGGAAAGTCGACAATAGCTTAAATTCATAGTCCGGCTCAGCGTACAGAATCTCATCCGAGTTGTTCAGAGTAATCAATGCTTCCTCGACGGTTGTTTCCTCCGGCAGTTCAACAAGGGTTAAGCCGGGGACAAGTTTGAACTCACACTTAACAGTACCGGCTCCTATGGAAGATAGAACCTGGTTTTTCTCAACCATGCTGAACTGCCTTCCCCTCGCTCTGGGGGTGAATCGGACGATTAACTGTCCCGGTTGGTAACGATGACCAGTGCTCTGTGACACATGATTTGAGGAGTTGTCACTGCGAGCGAGGCAAAAACTGGTGATGAGGATAGTTAGTAATAAAATAAGAAGTGACTTTCTGGCTGGCATTTTTGTCCCTCCTTAAAAATGGGCCTCTTTTGCAGGAAAACCGTATTTTTTTCCAAGAAAACGGCGAAAAAACGATAGAAACCTTCCTTTAGTATCCCCTGTTACGCTTAAGTGTTGTGAACATTTACTCTATTCAGATGTTTTTGTCAAGGAATTTGTAGGTTTTTTAGACATTCTTTGTAATCCGTAAGAATTTCAAGAACTACGGCCGGGGCAATTCTTTTTGGTGACTAACTTTCAAATTTCATGGTTTCTCCTTCTTTTTTCCTGCCAGGGAGAAATCAGAAGGTAATCGTAGTTGCCGATAAGGCGATAGTCTGACATACTTTGCTTTGCATATTATGTTATGCATACTATAAGATGTCAACTAAAATTTTGGGATTTTTTCGCTGGGGGTAATAAGACACAACGGTCAAAGTATAAAAAGGCAAAATGTGCCTTTAACTGCTCTGCAGCCAAGATTCTGAGGGAAAAGTTGATGTGAAATCAGACGAGCTGGTTTACTCAGGCAAAACCGGGTAGGTAGTTGCCACTGCCGTTATAGGTTATGGGGAGTTGGCTATGCAGCTGCTCCGCCTGCTTTTTTATGTGTGAACGCTATCTGCCTAAGAGTCGAAACAGCCGGCGAATCTTAGTCGATGTTCATGGTCATAAGAAATTCTGCGTTTGTGCGGCACTTGCCGAGCCGGTTCTTGAGCAGTTCTACAGACTCGATTGGGTTGAGCTCGCTCAGGACCCTTCTCAGACGGTATACAAGCTGCAATTCTTTCTCGTCCAGCAGCAATTCTTCTCTTCTGGTGCCGCTTCGGCTGATATCGATGGCCGGCCAGGTCCTTCTATCCACCAGGCGTCTGTCCAGATGCAGCTCCATATTTCCCGTGGCCTTAAATTCTTCGAAAATGACCTCATCCATTTTCGAGCCGGTGTCAATCAGGGCGGTGGCGAATATTGTCAATGAGCCACCTTCTTCGATGTTTCTGGCAGCACCGAAGAATTTCTTCGGCATCTGCATAGCCCCGGCATCGACACCGCCGGTTAGAATTTTACCGGAGTGCGGCATCTCGGAGTTATATGCACGTGCCAGCCTTGTAATCGAGTCGAGCAGAATCACCACATCTTCGCCGTACTCGACCAGCCGCTTGGCCTTTTCAATTACCACCTCGGCGACCTGGCAGTGGCGCGAAGTTGGTTCGTCGAAAGTCGAGCTTATAACCTCAACGTCATCGGCGGTTTTGCGTTCCATTTCCGTCACTTCTTCAGGCCGTTCGTCAATTAAAACTACTATGAGTCTGACCTCAGGATGATTGGTGCTGATTGCGTTAGCAATTTTCTGTAGAAGTATCGTCTTACCCGTTCTGGGCGGCGCGACGATCAGACCACGCTGGCCCTTGCCGACCGGCGTGATAATATCAATTATTCTCATATTCAGTTCTTCAGGAGTGGTTTCAAGTATTAAGCGCTCTTCAGGATGCAGGGGGGTAAGGTCGCTGAATACCACCTTATCAACCAACATATCAGGGTCCTGGAAGTTGATGGCCTCGACCCGGAGCAGAGCGAAGTATTTCTCCGACTCTTTGGGCGGCCTGATTTGGCCCGAGACCACATTGCCGGTTCTAAGACCGAAGCGTTTTATTTGTGAAGGCGAGACATAGATGTCATCCGGTGACGAAAGATAATTGTAACTGGTATTACGCAAAAAACCGTACCCGTCTGGAAGCACTTCCAGTACGCCTTCGCCATATAACAATCCGTTCTGGCGGATACGCTCTTTGAGAATCTTGAAGATAAGGTCCTGCTTCTTGAGCGCGCTGTACTCGGTAATACCCTCCTTCTTGGCCACATCGTGAAGTTCAGCTACGGTGAGCTTCTGCAGGTCCGTCAGGTATAATTGACCTTTTTTGATTCGCTCATACTTGGCGTGTGTGGACTCTTCTTCGGTAAGGGCGGCTTTGCCGTTACCGTTCTTACCCGCAGTCTGGTCTGCTTTTTCCGCTACCACGGCGCTCTGGGCAGCGCCATTTGGACTCTCGGCTGCATTGAGCTGTTCAGCCTCGGACCTTTTCTTAGCTGTCCTGCCCCCTTTACCAGTTTTATTCTTTCTGTTTTTTGTGGCTGTTCTGGCCATAATTACTCCTTCTGTTTTTACAATGAGGACTTAAACCTCTCTTTGCGAGTTCCCCTCGGGAAAAAACAAGGTTTGGAATCTCAAATAGCAGATAAGTCTTCTACGAAACGCAATATGGGTATCAAAAAATTATGTTAACTATGATAAACCCCGATTACCCATTACCTAAAATATATGGGAAAACATCAGCGACCTGTCTAACTAGCGCTGATAGGTCAGAATTGTTGTCAATGGTATTTTCGGCGATAGAGACCTTCTTGTCCAGAGAAATCTGAAAATTTTCTCTGATTATGAGTTTATCAGCACTCAAAAAGGGCATTTTTGATGCTCTTTGGAACCTGATTTTTTCATCACAATCGACGAATATTAGCTTGTCGCAGTGCTTATCCCAGCCTACTTCCAGCAGAAGCGGCATATCTATCACAATGGCTTTAATTGTCGTATCCTCTTGTAAATACTGGACTTGTCGCTCAATTTCAGCAAGGACCGGCGGATGCAGTATTTTCGTCAGCTCTGATAACTTCTCGGCCTGACTGAAGGCAAGCTCTCCAAGTTTGCCCCTGTCGATTCCGCCGTCGGCGCCAAGTATGCTGTTGCCGAATACAGCAAAAATTTTTTGCCGGATTATTGAGTTATCCAGCAGCTCATGCGCGATTTTGTCGGCGTCGATTACCGCACAGCCCAATTTACCAAACTCAGCCGCAACCGTACTTTTGCCAGAGGCGATACCGCCGAGGATTCCGATGACTGGTTTTTTCCGCTGGCTACTCACGCCGTGCAGTGTAGTGGCTTTAACAACGGCAGTCAAGCGAACTGCTAATGCAGATTCTCTACTCGAGGTCGAAGGGCGTGTTATCCATCGGTTCGAACCAGCCGATGTCCATTTGCACGGCATTGCGAACATCTTCGTCAAGTCCATCATAGCGTGCCATTTTTTCTGCGGTGACGTGGGCATCAGTCCAGGCGATGTTTGCTTTTTTATGGTGCCTGAAATGTATAGACGGCGCGGGGTCCCATGTAGTATCCGGTTTACCGTTTACAACGAAGTAACGAGGCCAGGCAAATGAGTGCTCAAAGTAGTGATTATTTTCTGCCTTGGCGGTATCGGCAAACATAAGTGTCTCAGCAGGATTGCTTAGCTGTTCTGCTTTAGTTGTACTTTTGCAGCTTTCGTCCTCGTAACTTTCAGCCCATATTCTTGAGCCTATATGAACTATGTTATAACCGTACCCGCCGTTGCCGGCGTCGTAACCATTTGCAGCAGCGTTTCCTGCAATAAATCTTCCGTAAGCTCGTGGTCCAGGGTGATCCTGTACAGATACGCGTATAGACGCTCCCTGGCCAGCTCAGCCAGTCTGTCCATACTGCTCTGGCCGCCAAGCTGGGCATCTGTAACCAACTGGGCTATACTGCTATCCGACATATTCGTTCACTACTATATTAGTCCCCCTATACGACGTTTCTTACACTTTTTTTGTTATTGCTGCCTAAAAATCGGCTATTTTCTCAAAAAAACGGTTTTCTGAGGCCTCTAAGAGGTTTGAAATGGGGGATACCCTGTGGGACTGAAGGATGCTGTGTTTGGTGTTTAGCAGGCTCAAACGGCCTGACCTGATTTTAGGTGATTCTCAAATGACTTGTTTCAATCGACAGGTGTTCTTCGTCCCGGTTTTTTGCAGGACGGCCTGCAGGCTTGGCAGAACATAGTTTGAGGCAACCTCATCCCAGCTCATTTTTTGGGCCAGCCCATAACCGCTTTGAATCATTTGCTCTGTGTCGGTATTTTGAAGACGTGTATAAATTTCCTCGGCGAGTTCTATGTTTACGTCCTGTTCGATTCTGTCGAGCGCATCTTCATCGAGTTCCGTAGGTTTTTGCGTATCGATGTAGTCGGCGACGATGATGTTGGCTGGCAGTTGTTCTCCGGTTACCCTCCTAACGAAGCCTGCACAGCCGCAAACACTCGACAGTACGCAGATGCCGCCGTAAGTGAGCGGTTCGATATGCGAGATTCCGAAGGGTTCGTAGGTACTTATGCCAAATTCCATGTCACTGCCGCGACGCAGGTCCACAAGCGTTGTTCCCTCAGGCATATTCTTGCCGCAGTATTTCCTCTCGAAGCCGAATTGATTTATGAAGACGACTTTAACATTTCTGCTGCGGGCATTGAAGCGTTGGACCAGGGTGTAGAACTTGGTTTCACCGCCGGACATGTCGGGCCAATCTTCTTTATGTGCGACCGGCCAGCTATACGATGATTCCATTGTAAGTATTGATTTTTTATCTCGCCGGCCGACCTCGGTTGAGAGTACGAACAGAACCGCAGTTTGGCCCGTGTCGCGGAATTTCTTCTCGAGATTTTCAAGGATGCCAATATCCCGCCAGAGGCCCTTGCTTCTGACCAGCCGTGTCACGTGCGAGAACACAAAGTCTGGCTTATAGCCCAGTAAATTATCACAATACTGTCGGAGCTTCTCTTTCGACGCCGCCTTTTCTTCTGCGCTGGTCTTGTACGCACCGATGCCGTTATAGACTACGTTAATCTCAGCATCTTTGAAATCTTCACAAAGGAAACGCAGTTCACTTGCCGCATAATCACCTACGGCAAGGATTGCATGACAGTATCTGGAAGCCTCGATGAGCTGGTGCTTGAAGTAATCGCTTTGGTCGCCGAATATATCGGCAAGATACTTACCTTGTGACTGCCCGAGTTTCAGTTCCTTATAGAAACCGATATCGTGGCCCGGCTCTTCTTCGACGATGCGACGTACCGTAGCAACTTCGTGGGCGTAGAAGGCCGTGCGGAAATCGCAGTAGTTATCGCACAATCCAGCTAATACCGTCGGCATGCCCATCCATTCATGCCCGGCAATTATGGTTTGCTCGCTTGCCGCATTTATGGCCTTTAGAATGGAGATAATAACCGGCGCCATACGAATATACTGTTCGTATTCCCAGATGTGCTCGTAGCGGTCGGATTGTACACCGTATTGCTTATAGAGCTGCTTTTTGAATTCACCGACCGGCTCAGGGTGCGTCTGAGTGACATCGATGAGAATAATTTCCGGCGAACTTTCAACACCGGTCTGCTCATCGATAAAGGTCTTTGTGCCGTAGATTATTCCGGCATTGTATATTCTCTCGATTTCCTGAAAGGCCGGTGCGTACCTTGTATTAGCCAGGCCGTCGAGGAAGGAATACAAAACGTTTCCGCCTTCACCGAGCCTGGTGGAAACCGAACCGTTTCTGTCGAACAGCGGTCCGGCTACAATAGACCTTTTGGCGAAATCGAGGTAGGATTTGCTGGTGAACAAGCCCTTTAGTACGGCTCCGATGCCGCCTATTTTCTGGGTTGTTTCGTGAGTGACGTGTACAATGGTTGGGCCGTTAGTCATCATCCGCTCCGAGTCTTATTCTTCGTCTATAGTTGCTTTATCGTACGAATATCCTTACAGTTAAAGTATAAGAAGCGGCTGTGCAGGGCCCAAATGACCGGCTCGAAAGTGCAGAAGTATTCCTGGAAATCCTGTAGAAGAGGGACTTAGCGGTTAAGAACTTGTTTTTTTTCGGTCCCTGGATTTGAGTTTTGGACAAAAAAGCCTTAGCTAATTTGCGAGCGGAGCGTTCTTATCAGACCTGCCAATACCTGTGGAGGGATATCAGATAGTTCCGCTTCGGGTATATCTGCAAGGGCTATTCTGTCTATGAGCTTTAGAGAGATCTCGCCTGCTGATTTAATTCCAGTTGCAGTTGCCTCGGCCTCATCGAGTCTGCCTTCCGCCATTTGCCGAAGATACCGAACGATAGTTTCATAGAGTCTGTCTTCATCTATAGCTAAAGGCGATACTCTCGGCGCCGGCTCGGGCTGGTCCGGACTTGCTTTTTCGCTTAGTATTTCCTGCTCGAGCATGAACGTTTCGTTCATAAGCTGCTTTTTTCTTTTTTCTTCCTTTTCGTCCACAGGAGCAAGTTTAATGTCGTCTTCGACCTCCAGATTAGGAACGTATATCTTATTATGACAGGAAGGGCACTTGCCCCATTTTCCTGCAACTTTTTCCTGTGCCTCAATCTTTTTGCCGCAAAACTTACAGTGGAATGTAATTGCCATCTTGTTACCTCGTTCAAAACATTAAGCACCGGCCTTATATTCAGCGGATACTTCGGTAGTAATCCCTCCTCGCGGTCCTGTTCCACAGGATTTCCCCGGTGACGCTGTCCTTTATGAGCACGTCGCTCCAGCAGCCTATCAGCAGGTCGGGCACGCCGTCTGGGAAGCTGATCGACAGACTATTCTCTTGTGTGATGCGTGCGAAGTACACATCCTCCTCGCCGTTGAACGTGGCGGCGTAGGCCAGATTCGCGGCCGCATTGTCCGAGATCATGTCGTAGTAATCGCCCAGCTTGTTCTGCTGCGGCCAGCCGAGGTGACTGTTGAACGCGGGCGTGAT
>CAZNXD010000077.1:0-2272 GCA_964576935.1 uncultured Pirellulales bacterium
CGCAAGCAGGGTAAAATACCGGCCATTGTCTACGGGCATAAAGAAGAGCCGGTCGCCATCTCGCTTGACAGGCACGATTTTACCGAAGGGATTCACCACGGCCATCGGCTTATGGATGTGCAGCTCGGCAAAAAGAAAGAAAGCGTGATTATTAAGGACATTCAGTACGACCATCTCGGCAAGAATATAATCCACGCTGATTTGATGCGCGTAAGCGCTACAGAGCGAGTCAAAGTAAATGTTCCTATCGAGTTAAAGGGGACAGCTAAGGGGACACATTCCGGCGGCATTATCGAGGAACACCTTGATAGTCTGGAGGTTGAGTGCAAGGTGACGGATATTCCAGAGACGATTATGGCTCGGGTAAATGATGTTGATGTTGGTGAGAATCTGCATGCCAGCGATATTGAGCTGCCCGAAGGCATTAAACTGATAACAGCCCCAGACGCACTGGTAGTGACATGTCACTTGGTTGCTGCGGCAAAGACCGCTGAGGAAATGGAAGAGGAAGAGCCGGCGGCTCCTGAAATTATAGGTGAAGCCAAGGAAGAAGAGGCTGAGCAGGAACAAAATGAATAAGCGCGGTGTCGAGTCGGCAAATTTAAGGAGAGACTTAATTGAGGATGGTTGTCGGGCTGGGTAATCCCGGCAAGGAATACGCCGGTACGCGGCATAACGTCGGTTTTGCGGTGATTGATGCGCTGGCTGAGGCGCTAAATATAGAAGTTAAACGAAGGAAATTCGGTGCTCGCTTTGGTGAAGGCGAGCTTGATGATGACAAGTTGATATTGCTTAAGCCTGTGCAGTTTATGAATCGCAGCGGTCAGGTAATTGCCACGGCAGTGGGTTTTTATAAGCTGCCGATTGAGAACCTTTTAGTGGTGACCGACGATATGGCTCTTGATGTGGGCAGGATTCGGCTCAGAGCCAAGGGTTCGGCAGGCGGACATAACGGGCTAAACGACATAATCCAAAAGCTCGGCACCGAAGGATTCGCTCGGTTAAGAGTCGGGATAGGCTCGGCCGGGCAACAAGACGCCTATGATTATGTACTGAGCCGATTCGATGAGCAGGAAGCGTCATTAATAGAAGCAGCGGTCGCAAGAGCACGGGACGCGGTCTTGTGCTGGCTGAGACAGGGAATTGAAGCTGCGATGAATGAATATAACAGGGCGGATGAACAAATGAGTTGATGAGCAACTCATTTGTAAAAATATAAAGGTAACTGATTTTTAGTTTCCGGAGGTTATGACATTGAAGACGGTTGTTGCAAAGCTGTATGAAGGAATGTTTTTGGTGGACTCGGCGCTGGCGGCTTCGGATTTCGATGGTGTGAACAATACCATACGAGGCATACTTGAAAAGGTCGGCGCTGAAGTAGTCTCAATGAAGAAATGGGACGAACGTCGACTTGCGTACGATATCAAAGGTAAGAGCCGCGGGACGTATATCCTGGCCTTCTTTAGAGTGGACGGTACAAAGATAGGAGAAATCGAGCGGGCGGTTCAGCTATCCGAGCAGGTTATGCGGGTTTTGATTCTCAACGCCGATGTGATGGGCGAAGAACAGATGGAAAAGGATACCCCTGCAACGGCGGCGGAGCGGAGGTCGGCTGAAATGGTCACGGCTGCTGAGCGGGCGAGTGTGGCCAAGGAAGAGCCTGCCGAGCAGGCGGCTGCTGATTCTGCCGAACCGACCAAGGCTGAGGGCCAAGCTGCGCTTCCGACTGAATCGGCTGACGAGATTAGCGCAAGCGCCGAAACACAGCCTGATGAACAACCCCAGCAGCAAGAGCCCGCTGAGTCCGACCAAGAACAAGAACAATAATAAATGGTTTTCGGTCCGGCTGTCGGAGCATTGTCGGCTGGACGCAGAGGAAGTTGCGATGGCAAACTATAATAAGGTGTTATTGATTGGCAATCTGACGCGGGACCCGCAGTTATCGTATTTGCCCAGCCAGACAGCAGTGGTCGATTTTGGTATCGCGTCCAATCGCCGGTGGAAGGGTAAAGATGGCTCGAACAAGGAGAGTACGTGCTTTATTGATTGTCGCGCGTTCGGAGCCACAGCCGAGACCATCAACAAATATCTGAGCAAGGGCAGAAGTATCTTCGTTGAGGGCAGGCTGGATTTTGACAGCTGGACCGCGCAGGACGGAACTAAGCGAAGTAAGCACAGAATAACAGTGGAGAACTTCCAGTTCCTCGGCTCACCCGGGCAGGGACAATCCGGCCGAGGTAGTGAAGTTCCGGAAGAATCGCAGCCGGCAGCA
>CAZNXD010000077.1:2282-7448 GCA_964576935.1 uncultured Pirellulales bacterium
TGGATTTTGACAGCTGGACCGCGCAGGACGGAACTAAGCGCAGCAAGCACAGAATAACAGTGGAGAACTTCCAGTTCCTCGGCTCACCCACCTCAGGCGGGCAGAGACAATCCGACCGCGGCAGTGAAGTTCCGGAAGAATCACAGCCGGCAGCAGCACCAGATGATGATATACCATTTTAATAGTTAATAAGTTGAACAATAGATGTCTTTTTGAGGATTACAGGTAACAGACATGGCAATGAGAATGAAAAGGCGAAGTAACAGGACCAAAGGGGCTTTCACCGGAGTCAGAGACCATACGCAATGCCGCTTTTGTCGCAGCGGTACGAAGTATGTTGACTATAAGGACGTAGATACGTTAACCAAGCTGATGACGCATCGCGGTAAGATTTACTCGCGCAAGCGCAGCGGCAATTGTGCCTCATGTCAGCGTAAGGTCAAAACGGCGATTAAGCGTGCCCGTTATATGGCGCTTTTGCCGTTTACGGCGTAGCTGGCCCGTATCTCGTGAATTTATCTCGTATAGCGTTTTGATGGGTACAAAGACATGAAGGTATTACTTGTAGATGATGTGAGCAAGCTTGGATGGCTTGGTGATGTGGTTGAGGTTAACAACGGCTATGCGCGGAATTATCTGCTGCCGCAGGGCCTGGCCAAAGAGGCCACCGAAGCAAACATGAAGGCGATTGCCGAAGAAAAAGCAAAACGTGCCGAGCAGCGTCTGGCCGAGCATAAGCGCATGGAGCAGGCGTGCGAAGCGGTTAATGGCGCCGAAGCAGTTATTGCCGCCAAGGCCAACGAGCAGGGACATCTGTTCGGTTCGGTTACTGAAAAGCAGATTGCCCGGAACCTGCGCGAGCAGGGTTTTGCAGTCGCAGATGAGATAGTGCAACTTTCAGAACATATAAAGCAAACCGGAACTCAGCAGGTAAAGATTCAATATGCAAATGGACTTGAAGCTACAGTAAACGTTGTAGTCGTCGCCGAAGGCGAAACTGCAGCTGAGAGTGAATCAGCCGAGGCGGACAAGCAGGAAAAGGAAAGTGAATCAACTGACACGGACGAGCAGTGACAAAAAAAGCACGGCCAAGCTGGCTACGGTAAGCCGTGATTACTCTGCCGGTAACTCTCAACAGGTGGCGGGCGGGGCAATGCCCGAATCGCTGGCTGCAGAGGCGGCGGTGCTTGGCTCGATGATTGTGGACCCGGCTTGTATAGGTGAGGTCATCGAGTATCTGGGCGCCGAAGCAGCGGGGTCGTTTTACCGAATCGAGCATCAAATCATATTCGACGCACTGGTAAGGTTGTACGAAAAGAACAAAGGAATCGGGATAGATGCGGTTCTGCTGCGTGCTGAGCTGGACAAACAAAAGCAGCTCGATGAGGTCGGGGGAGAAGAATACATAGGCAGGATTGTAGAGACGGTGCCGTCTGCGGCCAACGTGATGTACTATGCCCGGGTGGTAAAAGACAAGCTGCTTCTTCGCGAGCTGATACAGGCGGCCACTGATATCCTCAACGAAGCACATGACCAGGCCGGTGAAACAGACGAAAAGCTCGACCGGGCCGAACAGAAAATATTCGCGATAGCCGACCAGAAAATAACCGGCACTTCGTCGAATCTGAAGGACCTTGTGACCAGTGCATATGAGCTTATCGAAAAGCGACAGGGAAGTCATGTCACGGGCCTGGCGACGGGGTACTTTGGACTGGACGAGCAAACCTGCGGGCTGCAAAACGGCGAGATGATTATCATTGCCGGCAGACCCAGTATGGGCAAGACCGCACTGGCGCTTAATATCGCCGAGCACATCGCGGTAGTAGAGCAGATGCCGGTGGCGATATTCTCACTGGAGATGGGCAGGCAGCAGTTAGCGGAGCGCTTTTTATGCAGCAACAGCAGAATTGAATCGCAGCTTGTACGAAAAGGAATGTTGAGCACTGCTCATTTTGAAGAGTTGGTAAAGGCCTGTGGGACTTTATCGGAGGCGCCTATTTATATTGATGATACGGCCGGCCTGACACCGCTTGAACTTAGAGCCAAGGCGCGCAGGCTAAGAAGCCGTCATAAGATACGATGCGTTATCCTGGACTATCTGCAACTTATGAGCCTGGGTTCAGGCAGAATCGAGTCACGCCAGCAGGAGATAACGGCAATATCCCGCTATATAAAAGGACTGGCCAGAGAACTTGATATTCCTGTAGTGGTGCTCAGCCAGCTCAATCGCTCTCCGGAAGGAAGAGAAGGTCACCGGCCTCGCATGAGCGATTTGCGGGAATCGGGAAGTATCGAACAGGACGCCGACGTGGTAATGCTGCTGCACCGCGAGGACTACTATCATCGCGGCGAAGATGGCTATCAGGAAAACAATAACGCCGAGCTGATAATTGCCAAGCAGCGTAACGGCCCGACCGGGACCGTTAAGCTTAGCTTTCTGGAAAAGATTACTCGTTTCGAAAATTACTCAGACGTCGAAGAACCTTTTTAGGAGCAAGGACGCAATGAGAATGCCACAATCTACCCGTCTCGTATTTGTTGTTTGTTCGCTCATTGTTTTTTTTGGCGTTGGTTTGAACCATTCGATGGGCCAGACATCGCAGATGACCGTAGGCAGCATTGAGGTGGTGGGAAACCGCAGCGTAACTGAAGCAGATGTTCTGTCCAAAATTAGTGTCAGAACAGGCCAGTTGTTCGACGCAGATGCCGCAGATGAGGATACCAAGCGCATAGCTGAAATAACAGGAGTAGAGTTCTGTTATTACAGCACGGCTGTGGTTGAGAACAAGATTGAATTGACTTTTGTGGTGGTGGAAAGGAATATCGTCAGGGCCATCGTTTTTACCGGCAACGCCGCGTACAAATCCCATCAGTTGACCAAGAAGCTGGATTTCAAACTTGGCGATTACCTTGACCCGCTACAGGCCAGGGCCGGTGAGAAAGCACTGGTTGAATTCTACAAAAAGAAGGGTTATCCGCATGTCAAGGTCATGCTGGACGGTGAGAGGCTCAGCGAGGGCAGGGCTATCTATAGAATCGAAGAAGGACCACGGGTTTTAATTAAGGCGGTTGAGTTTGTGGGCAACAAGGAGATTTCTACCAAAGAGCTCAAAAAGATAGTCAAAACAAAGAAAAAGAAATTGATGGTCCTAAAGCGATACTACGCTGCAGAGAAGATAGACAAAGACGTTGCAAATCTTCAGAACGCGTATTACGAGCGCGGCTTTCTCGACAGTAAGATTGCAGCTGAGCCTCAGTTCAGCGAGGACAACAAGACGGTGCGGATTAAGTTTGTTATCGAAGAAGGCGTTGCCTACAGCGTAGATAAAATTCTGGTTACCGGCAATACACACTTCTCGGCGGAAGAGCTTAGCAAAGATTTCAGGCTGGAGCAGGGCAAGGTCTATAACGAGAAAAAGGCTCAATTTGACGTCAAAGGGATATTGAAGCGGTATAAAGAAACAGGCTTTATTGATGCGTCTGTTGAGAAGAAAAGGCTTTTCGCGGCCAAGGATAAAATAAATATTGAATACCATATCACTGAAGGCAAGCGCTTTCGAATCGGTCGCATCAATATCACAGGTAATACGGACACCAAAGACAGAGTTGTAAGGCGAATACTGGATGAATATGATTTTCAGCCGGGCCAGTGGTATAACGCCGATACCGCACGTGGTGATGGCTCGGGTTACCTTGAGAAGCTGGTAAGAAGAACGGCTGTGACAGAAGCGGCGGCAATAGCTCCGACAGGTACTATGCCCGATCAGAGAGATGCGCAGGTTAATATTACCGAGGGTCAAACGGGTATGATTTTGTTAGGCGCCGGTGTTGCCAGTGACAGCGGCGTTATTGGGCAGTTGGTTTTCGAGCAGAGAAATTTCGATATCAAAGACAAACCGAAAAGCATGTGGGAACTGATAACAGGCAAGGCCTTTAAAGGGGCCGGCCAAACACTTCGTATTGCTCTCGAGCCCGGTACTGAGCTCAGCCGTTATTCGATTAGTTTCACCGAGCCGTACTGGAAGGATAAACCCATGTCTTTTGATGCAGTCGCTTCGAGTTTCGAGAGAGGACGCGAATCTTATGATGAGGAAAGAATAAAAGGCATGTTTGCCTTTGAGAAGCGGTACAAAAACAAGTGGCACCGCAGCATTGCTTTCAGGGCCGAAGATGTCGACGTAACCAACCTTGATATCGATGCGCCGAAAGAGATCATAGACGACAAAGGCAAGAATCTAATTTACGGTGTGCGGTTCGGCGCAGGTAAAGACATGCGGAACGATAGGTATAATCCGAGCAGCGGCTACAGCTTCAATGCCGGTTACGAGCAGGTTGCCGGCGACCACACGTTTGGGGTACTTGATGCTGTTTACCGGCATTATCAAACGCTTCACGAGGATTTGGCTGAGAACAAAACAGTCCTGGCGGTTAAGCTTCTTGGCGCTACTGTCGTAGGCGATGCTCCCGTCTTCGAGAAATTTTACGCCGGCGGTTCCGGCCATTATGGAATACGCGGCTTTGAGTATCGCGGAGTAAGCACAAGAGGGCTCCAAACTGGTGTTCCCACGCCGGAGCGTAAAGATCCGGTCGGCAGTGACTGGATTTTCCTGGCTAATGGAGAAGTGACGGTGCCGCTTGGCAGTGAAACTTTCTCGGGATTGTTTTTCATAGACAGCGGCATCATCGATTCCGGCGGCTACCGCGCTGCAGCAGGTGTTGGTATCCAGATACTTATTCCACAGTGGTTCGGGCCTGTACCGATGCGTTTTGAACTGGCTACGCCGCTTATGAAAGACGGTGAGGACGATACACAAGCCTTTAGTTTTTCTGTGGGCAGGCTGTTTTAATCCGGCCAGCGCTTGATGCCTGCTTAAGCTAAATTTAGAACGTAGTCAAAGCAAAGAAAGGATGTGATGTATGAAAGCAAGAACGGTTGTTCTGTGTTGTTTGGCGGCAGTTATTATCCTGTCACTCAATATCCAGCCTAACTGGGCAAAGTCAAAATCTTCAGATGGTCTTAATATAGGCGTGCTTAAAATTCGTAAGATTTTCGAGCAGTGCAAAAAAAATGAACAGTACAAGGAGATTATGACCGCCGAGCAGGAAAAAGCAATCGCAGAACTTGAGAAGCTCGCGAACGACGTGGGAAAAGGAACTGTGACCTCC
>CAZNXD010000078.1:0-3609 GCA_964576935.1 uncultured Pirellulales bacterium
ACATTTCATCTCATTCTTTGAGTCTTTCGCCACGTTCTTTTTATAGAAAATAAAAAATTCCAGCCGCTTTTGGATAGTTTCATTTTCCAAAATCGTGTCTATAGCCTTGTTCTTTACCTCCGGTTTTTTGCTTTCCAATTGTTCTCTTTGTTTTTTTATTTTTTCATCTAGTCCGCATAAGTTAAGTAAGGCCAGATTGAAATAAAAGGCGACTTCCTGTTTTTTTAATTCGATAGCATTCATAATCCGGTCTCTCCCAAATGAAAGGGTAAAAGCTCAATTTCACACTATGGCTCTTATTTCACAAGCTATATACTAACAAAACCTACTATTTTTACACGGATTTATCCTTAAAATCAGCGATAAAAAAAAGCCCCATCCGAAAATGGGGCTTCTAATTTCAAGAACAGCTTGTCCCATCAAAACCAAATCAGTGTAAATCTGTGTCTAAGCTTGCTCTTAAAGGACTTAGGTGCTTGCTTTGACGAGAGATATGTTAGTATCTGTGGTCGAGTCCAATGAGCTTGAACAAGTTTACTTGTGGAAAGCTCTTGAGGCGAAGAACACATAGGCCGTCGAAGACGCCACGACAAAGCATAATCTGTGTAATCTGTGAAATCTGTGGTTAAAAATAAAACTCTGTGGCTGATAAATCTATGCGGCCTCTGCGGAGTCAGTTCTAAAAGTCCGCGTCCGTCTGTGTTTAAGTCAGTGTCTCTCAGTGTCCAAAACGATTAAAACATTGTCTGCTGATAAATATTCACATCATTAGCTTTATTCGAAACGATAAAGTGGTCCGGCACAGGGAACTGCGAGCTTAGCAGCAGCACTTCTTTACCGACCGCCTCTATCGCCGACTCGTTATCTATATTCTCCACGACTTTACTAATGAACCCGCCGATTTGTTTTGCCTGTTCTTCTTTCATCCCTCGTGTCGTCATCGCCGGCGTTCCCATCCGAAGCCCGCTCGGATTAAAAGGCGGCGCCGGGTCATCCGGTATCGTATTATAGTTAGTAACTATTCGCGCCCTGTCGAGCGCCTTTGCCAGTTTCTTACCGGGTATCCCCTTACTGCGAAGGTCGATTAATAATAGATGATTATCCGTCCCGCCGGACACCAAATCGAACCCACATTCCAAAAGCTTATCCGCCAGCGCCTGGGCATTTTTGACAATTTGCTTCGCATACGCCACAAACTCCGGCGTATCCGCCTCTTTCATCGCCACCGCTACCGCCGTCAGCGTATGCATATGAGGCCCGCCCTGCATCCCAGGAAACACCGACCTGTCAACCTGCTTCGCCAGCTCTTCTCTACACAGCAGCATCCCACCCCTCGGCCCCCGCAAGGTCTTGTGTGTAGTGGTACTTGTAATGTCGGCGTAGGGTACGGGGCTTTGGTGGATTCCTGCGACGACGAGGCCGGCGATGTGGGCGATGTCGCTGATGTGAAAAGCGCCGACGTCTTTTGCGATTTGGCCGAAGGCCTCGAAGTCAATCGCACGCGGATAGGCCGTGGCGCCGGAGATGATAATCTTCGGCTTGTGCTTTTTGGCTATCTCGGCAATCTGGTTCATATCAAACCGGCCGGTCTTCGAGTCCACCATGTATTGCACGGATTTGAATACCCTGCTGGAAATCGTATTCTTCCAGCCGTGGGTCAGGTGGCCGCCGTGGGTGAGGCTCAGGCCCATAATCGTATCGCCGGGGTCGGCTACCGCCAGATACGCCTCCATGTTTGCTACCGAGCCGGAATACGGCTGAACGTTGGCGTGGTCGGCCTTGAATAATGCCTTGGCTCGCTCGCGGGCCATCGTCTCGATAAGGTCGGTGACCTGCTGGCCCTCGTAGTAACGCTTGTTGGGATAGCCCTCGGAATATTTGTTGGTTAAAACGCTTCCGCTGGCCTCCATAACCGCCCTGCTGACGTAGTTTTCGGAAGGTATTAGCCGAATGCAGCCGCTCTGTCGTGCTTTTTCCTGCCTGATTAGCTCGAAGATTTGTGGGTCGTACCGCTCTAATGCCGAAGTCATATTGCTCTCCAGAATTCACTTTTTTATTAGCCACAGAGTTCACAGAGAACTCAGAGATATTTTTTAACCACGGAATAATATGGATTTATAGCAAAACTGCCCGGTTGGGACAAGAGTTATTTGGAACCGCGGATTCGTCATTAAGTGGCAAAGGAACAAAGGCACATAGGCACAAAGATTTATTTTTAATCGCAGATTACGCTGATTTACGCAGATTTTTGTTAGCCACAGAGAACACAGAGTTCACAGAGAAAAAATTCTTAATTATTTATTAGCCACAGATTCCACAGATTACACTGTTTTTTTAGACAGGATAACCCGCCTTTGCTAAAGCTACGGTGGGCAGGCAAGATATATTCACCACGAAGGGATTTGCCTGGCATCTCCGCTGCCTATCATCCAAGGGTTTTAGTCTCCCGACAAATGAATTTGCCGCACCGATTAATAACCATTGCCCGAAATCTGTTATCACAGATTAAGTCAAATCCTACACGAAGAAACACCAGTTTCTTAGACGCGGATTTCGCTGATTTTCAAGTTCAAAAGTTAAAATTGTCTGGGGTTAGTTTTTCTTTCCCAATTCCTTCTGTGCCTGATACAAATATCCCAGTGAATGATTTCTCACTGCAAGTCTGCTATTAAGCAAATTAAGACCTAAGGTGCTACCTATTATTAGTCCAGCGGGAACTAAATTAGCCAAGAACGCGTGAGTTATTACTATCGAAGCATTAGCAACAGCAGCTATTTCAACACACCTCACAACAAATTTGATATCCATTTCTCGAAGTCTTGCCTGTATTTCTTCTCTGGAGGGCATTATGCGATCTCTTAAGATTTCTTCAAAAACGCCCTGCTTTTCAGAATCATCAAGGCCTTTTGATATGCTGCGCGCCAATGTCCTTATCTCGCGTCGGAAAGCCAAGAGCATATCTCTGTGATCTTCTCGAAACTCCAATACTTTCTTGAGAGGTACAGCTGGATCGATGCTAATTTCATCTAAAGACATAGTTACAAGTTTTGCCTGGTTTTCTGCCCGTTCTTGGGAATAATTCCTATACCTAGCCAGCATAGCTGATTGCCATAGTCTCTCATTAGTCAAAGGTGTGGAACCATCTGCTTCGCCAATAGCGGACGCAAGACGTGACATGTATGTATCACATAATGGGGTCGGCATCGCAATAGAATCGTCACCAAGAGGACTCAATGGAATGTCATGTTTTCTTAGCTCAAGCGATAGGTTAAGAAGATGATTAGTGTTCATCTTATCCATGTAAAATCGGACGTGTTTGGGCCGGTCGCCTCTTCGACGGCTCGATGGCTTCTTAAGTTCCTGTTTTATATCCTGCAGGACCTCTGGATGCTTACGAACATCATTTAGCAACTCTCTTCCTACTAGCCCAACAGAATCATCCTCTGAATTAACCCATCGCGGCTTCAACAGACCCGTATCTTTAGCCTCCTTGGATATACCCGCACTATAAAGTCGAGACGGTGCATCAAGCACATTATGGAGACCTTCCATTTCTAGTGGAGCAATTGTCTGTATTTCATCCCAGTAAAGAGCTGCCGTTTTCAGTAG
>CAZNXD010000078.1:3619-7409 GCA_964576935.1 uncultured Pirellulales bacterium
ATATGGGTAGTAAATTGCTGTTTCTTTTTCGTCTAACATGTTTCTTTCTTCTTTTGCCAATTTTATTTCATAAGCCGCATTTAAAGTTTAACTTACCTACGTCCCAATCGATCATAATTATTGTAAGCGTTCTTTGGTGGGTTATAATTTGGATTACGATAGAATTTATCACATACGGAGCATTGCCAGCCATTGTCTCTTTCTTGTAGTTCTACCAATTTAGATGGAGATGAATGATAACATTTATGGCAGTATCTAAGTCCATCTTTTTTAGAAATATAAGTCCCAGTATACTTATTGAATTCTAAATCATCTTGTTGTATAGATAGAGAGGTATCAGAAGAAGAGATATTTTGCGATAAATCTGCTTCCTTTTTCAAAGCATCTGCGTATTCATAACCTTGATGTGTAATTTTAAAATGACTCCCCTCATACCCTCTTTCATCGACAAGATCATTTTCAACGAGTTCGTCTAATGCATGTTCCCATTTTGCAATAATGCGTGCCTCTTGAGATGGAATCATGTTCTTTTCATTTGTTGCAATCCTCGTACCGGAGGAATCGCGTGTTTTTACAATATATCCGCTTTTGCCTTTTGAAGCCTCAATTAGTAGCTCTTTTGCCTCATTGCTTATTTCTATTTCACCTGTATCATTGAAATCGTCAAAGTTTGAGACCTCTATTTCTAGTTTTTCTGTTTGAATGTATTCATTTTTATTGACAGTAATCGTCAAGTGTTTGAGGAATTGATCCTTAAATTCATCCCGTTTGCACTCATTTAATAATCCTTTCGTTTTCATGCTATCTTTAAATGCTATTAATTTGTCATACTGCTCTTTGTCAAACTTGGTTGGATCCACTTTTTCTTTAAGAAAATAAATCATAGCTGGCTTGCCGATTTCTGTGTGACTATCAATCTCATGGACTGTGCCACTTTGAGCATCTAATGTAGGAGTTCCCAAACGGTGCAAAAATATTCCAACCAATAAATCTGTATTTGCCAAAACACGCTTATCAATAATTTTTTGCGGTGGTGCTCCAATTTCCGGTGCAGTATGTGTGTCCCAACCAATGGGTAATAGAACTATACCTTTTTCCTCAGAATGAAGATTATTCCACTCATAGATGGCTTCCCTAGCAAGTTTTCTTTCATTTTCAACGTCACTCGGTGAAGCAATCATTACGTTATAAACTGTTGCTTGATATGGCATTATATATCCTTCTTATCAACATCTTGTATTTAACTGGAATTTCCCATATGCACTGCTAATTATCCCCCCAACTGGCTCCAGAAACAAGGGGAATTCCGGCGAAGCCGGAATCCGTCGCTTGTCGCTCGGCCCTCGTATCTCGAATAATTAGGGGACAGCGTTTAGGGTTCAGGGTTCAGCAATGTTTAGGGTTCAGGGTTCAGCAATTGACGATTTTAAGGTGTTTTTCCGCGATACGCAGTACGCACGACGCAGAACGAGTACAAATCCGTGTAAAGCCGCGTTAATCCGTGGTTAAAGAAATAATAGTGTTAATTCGTGTTTATTCGTGGTTGATTTAATCCGCGAAATCAGCGATTACGGAAAATTTAACCAGGCGAATTCGCCATAGTATTTGCGTGCCGCTTTATCGTAGGCCTTCGCGGCCGAGAGCTCATCTTTGTACACTCCTAAAGAAATCATTTTCCCATCGACTGTTATACACGCTCGGTAATAAATCCCGCGATAAGGATGATAATGCACCCCTTTGTACTTCGAAGTTCGGCCGTAGGGACGACGATTTCGTGAATTCTGTGCTGCCGTCGCCGGTCGGAGATTGGCCTTGCGATTATCGAGGGTATTTCCGTTTTTATGGTCAACCATTAAATCAGCACTCAGCGTATTCCCTTTAGCTTTTAGCCTAAGTTCCATAATATAACGGTGCATCTGAATATTACCTCGCCCCCTTGCCCCTCGACTCGCATAGTAATATCCATACTTGGTCTTACGGGCACACCATTTGTACTTTATAAGCTCGTAATAATCATCGGGGTCAACAATGGCGTATTGGCCTTGCGTCAGAGGAATTCGCCTGTACGGATAGCCGCAGCGCAGCATGCGCCAAGTCAATATCGGCAACGCCAGGATTAAATCCAGCCAGTTAGGAATTGTCACAGAATGCGTAATCATTGGTTCGTATTGCGTATTGCGGTTAGGATTTGCAGCCGCTGGCGACGAGCGACTGGAGACTAGCGACTAACTAGCCCCTCCACTATTGGGTGAACCTGCGCGTTTGATAGGTATTTTCAAAATTTTTATAAAAAAATTTCACGTAAGTCCTTGTCAATAAAGGGCCAAATTTTTTTCAAAAAACTTTTTTTAGGGTGTTACCCCCTTGCGCGTTTGATAGGTATTTTTCAATGTGCAAAAAATTCTTCCAATTTTCCCCACTTTGGCACGGTATTTGCTCGCGCAGCGAGTCCAGCACGAAAACGTCGTTTTTCACGTTTTGGTGCTGCGGCTGTAACCACAAAGATTCACCGCGGAGGCCCCAGAGAAATACAAGGTAATTGGATTCCGTATCAAGTACGGAATGACAAAGGAGTCTTTGGTCTTGAGTCTTGCAGTAAGTGTTATTACAATGCGGCGTATGGCAAATGAAACAGATGTCAACAAGGCGGTTCGTCAGCATGCTGAGATGGAGCAGTTCTTTACGGGAGGTTTTACAGTGAAAGGCCAAGCGCAAAGTCAGCCTGTACAAAGAGCAGACGCTGCGGCAACGGCAGAGAAGCAGGCACAGCTTGATAAAATCGCCGAAGAAGTCCGTGCATGCCGCAAATGTGGGTTAGGCTCGCTTCGAACCAACGCCGTGCCCGGTGAAGGCAATCCGGATGCGAGAATAGTTTTTGTCGGTGAAGGACCGGGAGCGGATGAAGATGCTCAGGGCAAGCCTTTCGTCGGGCGAGCCGGACAATTGCTGGATAAGATAATAAAAGCGATGGGTCTGCAACGCAGCGATGTTTATATATGCAATATACTTAAATGCCGGCCTCCGGATAACCGCGACCCGAAACCGGATGAGATTTTCAGCTGCCTGCCCTTTCTGCAGCAGCAGATAGAGATAATTGAGCCGGAAATTATCGTCGCGCTGGGCGCACATGCTGCAAAGACGCTACTGGAGACCACTAAACCCATAGGCCAATTACGCGGCCAGTTCCAGCAGTACTATCCCGGCTTGGGTAAAAAACCCATAAAACTCATGCCGACGTATCATACGGCGTATTTGCTTAGAAATTACTCCAAGGATAACCGGCGTCGGGTGTGGGAGGATATGAAAAAGGTGCTGGCTGAGCTGGGCCTGCCAATCCCCGAGCGGGCCGGCTGATGGGCCAAAAATCGGCTTCTTCATTCCAAGCTATCGAGGATTACCCCTATTGCGGCTACGCTGTACATACTTTTTTAGAAAATCCAAAAAATTCCTAAAAATCACCTGTTTTTATCTTGACTTTATACAGTTCAAAATATAAGCTTGTAATTACAAAGAGGAGCCCCCACAAGAGTGTATCGGCGCTTGAGATGCTTGTGTTGGGGGTAATAAGTTAGAGGGAGTAGCGATGTGAGACGAAAAGGAGGAGTTGGAGTATGACGCATGTAAGAATTTGCGTCGCAGCTATAATCCTCATTTCGGGAGGAGTAGTATTCGCGGACTGGGATCCTGGCGACCCTAATAAAATGCACTATCCACAGTTGCCTGACGAGACGGGTTGGGATGTATATGCAGAATGGCCTAAGGGAATCGCAGATGACTGGCTGTGCATGGA
>CAZNXD010000079.1:0-4446 GCA_964576935.1 uncultured Pirellulales bacterium
AGGAAAAATTGATATCGTTGAATTCACCTGGTGGGTTGTCTTTGTAGTGAGTAAGGTTTTTCTCGGCGTCTGAACCATTTCCCCAAATCACACAGTTTGTTATTACTGGCTGAGCATAGTCATACCTATAGCGCTGTATTCCATACTCAGTGTTTCCGGCTATAGTAGAATTTCGAATTACAACCGTCTCTTCATCTTTTGAGCCAATGCAAATACCCTTAGTGTTTCCAGTTACTGAGCAATTTGATACTGAAAAATCAGAATAGCACTGTAATCCAGTTCCGTTATTTTGTATCCAGCAATTTGATACTGCAAAATCAGAATAGCACTGTAATCCACAGCCATTATTTTCTATCCAGCAATTTGATACTGTAAGATTAGAATAGCTCTCACCGTATAATCCACAGCCATTATTTTCTATCCAGCAATTCGATATTTCAGGACTGGACGTTCCCTGACAATGTATTCCATAGGCGCAGTTTTCAATTTTACATCTTGAAATTTTCGGAGAGGCATCATCACAAAAAATACCTGTGGGGTCGCCGAGACCGATAGGTGGATAATTTTTTATAGTAAAACCGTCCAACGTAGCGTCATCAGCGCCCCTGACAATAGGACCCCCTCCAAAAAGAATCGATGTGTTGTCAGGATTGCTCAGGTCTCGCTCATCCAGGCTGGTCTCGTGCCCTGCAAAGCCGCCGTAAATGTCCACTCCCGGGAGCATCGCAACTTCGTTATCTTTATAAAAATAAACATAGTAAGTGCCTTCGGCTACCCATATTTCTTTTATTTGTGGGTAGAGCGATGCCTGAACCAAAGCGTGATTAACATCGCGGTGCGCATATTCCCACGAAAGGCCGTTGTAGCCGGGGGAGTAAGCATCAACGTATAATCGCTTTTGGTCAGGTGGGCAATACCAGCAAACCTTAATTCTTGAATCCTTTCTGGTCCTGTATTCATCGTTTTCAATCTTACAAATATTGTAAATAATCCCATTAGGTATGGCGTTCTCTTTTACCGTGGATTTGATTGTGAACCCGCCCGTGCTTCCGGGCGCGAGATTGCCCAGGTACCATGTTACCTTGTGCGATTGCTCATCGTAAATCCCCTGATGTGAAGGCACGATATTTTCCAGCTGAGAGGACAAATGTACGGTGATAAATACGTTCTCCGGGCTGACAGCATTTGTATCATATCCAATTGTGTACGTGATTTCATCTTCTGGGTAAGCACAATCCGGGAGTTTGTCATCGGTGAAAGTAAGAACCAGATCAGAAGGTTTATAAGATACTTCTTCGGAAACAATTATATCTGCTGGATTATTATACCCCGGTAGGTTGCTGAAAACTTCAGTGTCTGTGTATTCGGATATCAGCACAAGATTTATATCATATGCCCTGATAGAGCGGTTATAAGGCTCAGAATTGTCCATCACATTTACGAATATACGGCCAAGCTCCTCATCAACGGTAACACCTACGGCAAATTTGTCTTCATCGTTAACGTCAACTGGTATACTTATCCCGTCAGAACCATCAAGCGTTGACTTGACAAGATAATTATGCCCTCCATGGTCCCAACCTCCTGAGACTATAAATTCTGTTCCCTGGCCGTCATTATAGACGTCAATTGAAACAGGAATATGACCAGTGTAAAGTTGGAAATGGTCAAGGTACTGCAAATCCGGGGTCGTATATACATAGATATCACTTGATGCTCCTTTGCTGACGTAAAGTCGGCTGGTCTCTTCATCAAGTGCTATCCCAATGGCCTTGTATAAACTATCACCTTCAGCATTTTTTAAAGCCACCATCCTATTTTGATATATTAGTTCTTGTCGCTCCGCATTCCATCGTAACACATCCATGCTAGGGAAATATCTTTGCAACATATAGAGGCACTCATTATCCGTATCCCAGGCAATTCCTGCAAACTCATCCCAAACATTTGCATTTTTAATCGGTACCATTAATTCTGCGTCAATTATCCCAAAAGGACTGGGTAACGGCCCATCTATCAAATCATAACTTACGAATAGTGTTTTTGATTGCGGGTCTAAAGCCAGCCCTACCGCCCCATTTTCAAAATTGTAATCCATATAATTCTGACGGTATAAAGTGTCTCCATCAAGTTTAAAGGCAGTAATCCTGGATATTCCATGGTTGGTAATTGAGTACACAGACCGCAAGGGTTTTTCGCATGGGTCCGGCTCTGGAATCACACTGACCCAGACCTCGGCAATTACGTCCTTATTGGGACAGGGGACATCGTTATCCGTGGCTGTCAGGACCAGCTCATACGGGCCTATCAGACTGTTCGGGTCGTCACCCTCGATATAAACTGTTGGATTCTGAATCGCGGGATCGCTGAACCTGACTCTGGGATCTCCAGATGGATAAGTATCCCAGGAAAGAGTCAAATCACCGCTTAAAGGTACAGCTTGCTTTTCTGCCACGGCCATATCAAGCGGAGTACTGGCCTGATAATTAGGATCGCCCGAGATTTTAATCAATGTTGCTTCCTTGTTGTCGCCGGCGTAAACAAATGGCAGAGGATTGAGAGTAATCGTAATATAATCGCTGACTGGTGGATTAAAACCATCATCGGCGGTAAGGCGCAGGATGTGAACACCCGGCCGATGGAAATTAACGTCAACTTCCGCACCCTGCGGCAATGTGGAAGGTGTCGGATTGGCAAACTCTACAGCGGTAATATCTTCTGATACTACAGACCATGAAATAGCTGGCGTGCCGTCATCCGTGACATATGGTGCGGTCGTGCATTCATTCTGAAGATGCAAAGTCACTGGGAAATCTTCAGGAGTAACACTACAATCCAGGTAATCCGGCTCACCGGCCTCAACCTGTGGCCGATTATCTACGCTTCCGGTTATATTAACGTCCGCAAAACTTTCGTTATACTTGTCGCCGTCCCAGGCCCAAAGTTTAAGCATGTAAGGACCCGGCTGGCCAAAAGTTATCTTTGCTTGTATTGTATCTTTTCCGAACTCCTCATCGAACTGCCATGTGCCGAGAGGGTTTGTCGGATACCACTGAACGGACCACTCTGTTACAAGTATTCCAAAAGGCAAATCGTCACGGTCAAAGGCATCGGCACCGGTTAGATGAAGCTCCTGCCCAACATCAACACTATACGGGCCACCTGCATCTACATACGGTGCCAGATTATACGTTCCATCGGGGTAGACAATTATCACCAGCTCCTCACTGTCACTGCTAACACCATCTGTAGCACTTATTTCGAGTTCAAACCTGGCAAACTGCTGGGTATGGAAGAGTTGTTCGTCCACAATTAACCGGACATCAGGATTCAAAGCATTGGCCGCCGGCTCAAAGTCAGCTTGACAGCCGAAAGATGCGTACTTGACCGACCATTCGACAGTAGTCAACCCTGGATATCCACCGCCAACGTCCGCATCCCACAACGATACGGTATCATCAGGCAGTTGAGTCGACTTATTCTCGCCGGCATAAACATAAACGTTGCTTGGAGGGTCCGTTAGGTTGAAAGAAATCTCCACCGTATCAGTGCTTGTGCTTCCAATTGAATCTGTAACTTCAAGTTGAACTATAATGGGAGTTTCGCTTGAGGCCATAGTAACATCAGGTGTCACGCCTGTTGCATTACCATCAACACCCCATGTCCATTCATAGCTTACAATCTCAAATGTTGTTGCTGTTGACGCGGAACCATCAAGTGTTACCGTTATTTCTTCGCCAAAGAAGTGCGTTTCTATATTCTGCGGATCTCCTGCTTCAGCCACCGGATGGTCTGCAACAGTAATTGTGACTGTAGCTATATCAGATTCACGGCCATCTTCACTTCTCGCTCTATACTCAAAACTATCGGTTCCATACCAATCGGTATTTGGTGTATATTCAAATGAACCATCAGCATTAGGATCCAATATTCCGTTTGAGGGAAGCGATTCTACAACAGCTTCGGTGGGAACGCTCCAAAGATATACATCATTTTGCAGCACGCCGGGAGCGGTGACATTCAGAACGTTATTCATCGCTACCGAATATTCATCATCTCCGGCGATAGGAACCTGATACTCATAAGCACCCATATCGACATAATCAGCCCCGTCGGGCAAAGTATTAGTATCATCAACAAACCGCGGCAGGCCGTCCAGGTCGGTCTGGACATCCAGAGGTACAGCAATATTATTACCGGCATCAATACACGGTGAACCAGCCTGCAAATGGTAGTCACCCTGTGTGAATTCAGGATTAAATTCCAAGGTCGTTGCGAATTCCAAGTGGGACCATATGGTGTGTCGCTCTGCAAAAAACAAATCAAATGAATACGTACCCGAAGTGAGACCCAACTCAATAGTATCAACCAAATCATTAAAATTCGGGTCACTGTATATTTCAATATCTCCCTGCACTATTTTCATATACTTCTCTTTAGGGGCAT
>CAZNXD010000079.1:4456-7405 GCA_964576935.1 uncultured Pirellulales bacterium
TCGATGAATATCCACATATCATCATCTGCTTTATATATCTTCAAATAAGGCTCAATAGTATCATCGTAATAGAATTCGTTGTGCAGCTGTAAGGTGAAGTGGTAATTATGATACATCTTACTTGGGTTACTGGGGCCTCCCTGGTATGGTTCTCCATTGTCGTGGTATTCGATACTGCCTGTGTCTTCGTCAAGTAGCTGGTTATCTATCGGATAAAACATTTTATCGAGGAATTTGTACTCACCCGGCATATCTGTTGGGAACAAAACCATGGTCTGAAGTTTTGACTTATTTATACCTTCGAAATCTCGGAACCACTGGTTGAACTCCTGCTCACTATGGACCGAGATGGCCGTATTGTTAGAATCCCACTGTGGCAATCCGTTACCATCCAGTACGCTAAGAATAATTCCTTCTTCCAAGCCCGGGTTCTCATTCTCAAAATCAATGTGTCCGGGCGGATCTTTTGGTTGCTCGTCCTGAGTTTTGAATCCATCAAAATCGCGGATTGTTGCATCTATTGAAATACTGCCCGGCAGAATCACCCCTTGCCAATTCCCAGGTGCAACGAATTTCGGCGGAATGTCGATATTATTGTTGTCTGCTCCCCCAAATGGGAATTCCGGCTGGCCAGGGTCATCGTCTTGTATGCAACTATAAGCCACAAAAACAGCCGAGCCGGGAACCACGTGTATCTGGTCGAGATCGATTCTGCCGTCTCCATCTTTATCAACGTTGTTTTCTATATATAAGGCGTTCTCATTGGCCCAGAGTATGCAGTTATCTACGGTTAGTAAGCCCGATGACATATAGATGCCGCCACCTTCTCCTGCGAGGTTGTCACTCAAAGTACAGTTGGTCAAAGATGTGGTGCTGTTATCATTATAAATTGCGCCACCGTTGCCATAATGTACCTCATTATTTAACCATTTTGCGGCAGTGTTGCCGCCAAAGAGGCAATTGGCAAGTATAACAGTGCTGTCTTTATTGTACATGCCGCCGCCGTGGTGTGTATCGCTGACGTTGTTACAGGATAAGTAGCAATTATTGACCACCATTTTGCTGACGTTGTTGTTAAGCATACCCCCGCCGCCAAGATTGTCCACGCCGTCTGCAACGCCGCCGACAATTGTGAAACCGTCTACAAGAGAATTATCCGCCCCTGTCACCACATGATGACAGTTCTGCTGTCCAGGTAACCAACTGTCGTCATCATCGTCGATATCGCCGCTTAGGATGGTTTCGTTATTCTTCAGGTTTCTCTCATTCAGGCTTGTCTCTCCGCCGGCAAAGCCGCCGTAAAGCTCGACTCCATCTACAAGCCCAAAAGTCTCAGTGCGAATATTATCTTGATGGTCGCCGTCTTTATCCTCGTCTGGATAATAAGTGCCAGTTGCTACCCAAATCTGGTCACCCGGCTGAGCAACATCAAGTGCGTCTTGTAAATACTTAAACGCCGTAGCCCACGACTTGCCATCTCCGCCTGTGGTGGTAGAATCTACATATATAATACTGGTTTTGAAGTCCAACCAGTTATAAGATAAGATTTCTAAGTCATAGAGGTCAATCGAATTACTGTAATCAAGGTCGTATAAATCATCCCAGTCCGTGTCGTTGGCATCGCTTAACCAGCTGTCGGCCATTTTGGCAAAATCGATAAAATTAACGATGCTGTCAAAATTAAAATCTGCACTCTTGCACTCATACTCCTCAAGCCACCAGACAGCTAACCGCTCAAGATCATAAAGATCAACTGTCCCGCTACCATCGAAATCACCGCTAAGGCCGCTGCCCGATTGCCGCCAATTGCTGGCCAGGATTGCAAAGTCGGCCAAATCGACGAAACCGTCCACATGCAAATCCAGACACCAATACGGCTGAGCAAAAACAGATATCGCAATAAATAGCGAAGATACAATAACGACGAGCAAAGAAAATCTTTTATTAAACACAGCTAAATACCTCCCTCCATTACTCTCATCTAAATGCGATTGAATTATGCCCCCTTACAACACCGGTCCAGCATTTTCCCAAAAAATTTTGAAAAGCATACAGAAAACCGCGAGGACAATAAAAACACCAAAGCCACCATCGCTAAAAAACATTTCTTATACATCGCCAAAACCTCCTATTGTCAGTTTATAAGCGCACGGATACGTTCCCTTAAGTGTTTTAAATCCGGGGATGTTCGATGGCAACTCAATTGAGGCGCACAGTGCGAGCATACAAAAACTCCACTTGTGCTTACTTCCTCTTCCTGCCACGTCCTTTCCCTCTCGAATTCTCAGAAAACATATTTAACTGATAGCGAGAGAAAGTCAATAAAAAAATTTAAGAAATGCTACAATTTTCCAGAAATTTTTTATCTCTTGGTATCGTTATTGAATTAATCGATTTTAGGGTGTCACTTAGCCAAGCCGTTTTTTTTGGAAAAAACCGACATCCGCCAACAAACAACAGCAGCCTGCTGAAATGATAAGGTTCTTACCAATAACAACTTATTTTGAGAGAGGCCCTATGATTGCCACTGACAAAAACCCCAAGTTGCAATTGTCACCCCCCTGAGCACTTTCTGCAGGGAAAAACCAGAATGAAGCCGTTCTTTTCTCAAATCACCAGAGTGAGTAAATATAGCACAGATTCTAAAGGTTCAGAAATGGTGCGAATTCTGAACCTTTTTCTTTTCATAAAAAAAGGGTTCTCCCCACAGTTTATTTCCAGAACCGATTGCTATCACTGATGTTATAGCAGGTAAATCAGACTGGATATGACATCAGCAGAATGGGTGGTGGACCCGGGGAAATTTCTTACACCGGAAGAAGCAAAGAGACTTATCAAGACAGCAAAGGAACTATCAGGACTTATCACTCTATACGTGTAGTGTGTATCCGCTCGCCAACTTTCTTGAAGTGCGACAGTGCACTGTCACGATTGTCGAAGTCTTTGTCC
>CAZNXD010000080.1:0-7373 GCA_964576935.1 uncultured Pirellulales bacterium
TGCGTGAAAGCAGGATACAGAGCTACAGGCCGAAATTCAAATCGCCGCTGTATCCATATCTTAATATCGCAGCAATAGTGATTTACGTTGTTTTAATAATAGATATGGGAGCGGTTCCTTTGTTAATTTGTTTGGGTTTTATTACCCTGAGCGCAAGCTGGTACTTTTTCTATGCTTCCAATAGGACCAGCAGGGCATCTGCTGTTATGCATGTTGTAGAGCGTATTACCGACCGGGAATTAAAGACTGTCACCCTTGAAAATGAGCTTAGAGATATTCTGATAGAGCGTGATGACATCATCGAAGACCGCTTTGACAAGCTCATAAAGCAGTGTGAAATTATTGATATTGAGGGTAAGCAGTCAGCCGAGGATGTTTTCCGACAGCTTTCTTCGATATTGGCAGAGAAGCTGAATGTAAACGAGTACGTGCTTTTTGAGAAATTTCTACACCGCGAATCTCAGGGCTCGACAATTGTTCAGCCAGGCCTTGCGATACCGCATATAATAATCGATGGTGAGAAGAAGTTTGATATTATAGTTATCCGCGCGGTTGACGGCATTGACTTTCCACACGCCGATGTGCCGATTAAGATAATGTTTGTTCTGGCCGGAAGTAAAGATGAGAGGAATTATCACCTCAGGGTGCTAATGGCAATAGCGCAGATTGCGCAGGAGAAAGATTTTGAAAAGCAGTGGTTAACTGCCAGGGATACTGCCGGTATAAGGAATTTAATCCTACTTGCAAAACGCCTGAGAGACATTAACCTAAGTTAACTTAAATGAATTATTCGAGCATATCAAGAACCATTCGGGCGACGTTTTGAGAAGCGTTGCCTTTGAGCGGTTTTGTCAGCTCAATAAGCTCGCCGCTGAGTTTTGCAAGTTTGTTTCTATCTTCCAGGAGCTGCTCGATACTATGTACAATCGGGTCAATGGATTTGAAACAGGGCATAAATTCCGGGACAAGCTCTTTTCCTGCGAGGATATTAACTAATGACAGATATTTTGTTGTAACCAGCCAACGTCCCACAAGATGCCACAACAATTTGCTGGATTGATACATTATCACCATAGGACAGCCGGCCGCCGCCACTTGCAATGTGGCGCTTCCACTTGCTACTATTGCAAAGTCACACCGCCTCGCTGTATCATAAACCGAATCGGTAACATAGTGACATTCGAAACCGCAAATCTGTTTCGATTGCAGCATTTGTCTTTTTGTGTCATCAACCGCCACTGTAGTAAAGCTCAACTGCGGAAACTTACTTTTTAATTTAGCTGCAATCTGTTGCATCGGGCCCCAAAGTGACTTTAGCTCGGCCTCACGTGAGCCGGGCATGAGCGCAACTTTTGCCTTGCCTGGCTCAAAACCCGGATAATGTTTTTTTTCTGCAACGAAGACTGTCCGCAGATTCTCGAGTAGGGGATTCCCGACAAAGTCAGCTTCGATGCCTCTTTGTGCAAACCAATGTTTTTCAAAAGGCAGGATGCAGCAAAGTTTATCACAGCATTTCTTCAACTTTCGTATTCGCCACGGCGCCCATGCCCACAACTGCGGCGCAACATAAAAGAGTGTTTTTGCTCCATGCTTTTTGGCTTTTTTGGCAACGTGAAAATTAAAAGCTGGTGAATCACATACAACGACCAAATCAACCGGTTTTTCTTTGAGGTACTGCCCGATACGTTTAAGGAGTCCGTGAAAATAAAAGACCTGTCCGAAGGCGTTATAGGTCATCGCAGCCCGTTTTGTCGTCGTTTCAAGCAGTTCACAGCCGGCCTGACGCATCTTCTCGCCCCCAATACCGACCAGTTCAATTTCGTAACCACTTTTGGCTAAAGCACTTATCAAAGCCGCACAATGAGCGTCTGCACTGGGCTCAGCCGCACTTAGAAACACTCGATATTTCTTATCGCTCTCTATCATCGCTTTGCAGACGGCCTTAATACCAATATTTCAGCAAAACAGCAACCGTCCAGCTCCGCTGGTCATTTTGTTTATACTAAAATTGTCCCTTCGGCCGTTATATAATATGGTCGTACTTTCTGATGCCCGGCGGACTAAGAGGAAGATGCTCGAGGACAAACAGTTGATTTACAAACTCAGGCACGGCGACAAAATCGCTCTGCGCCGAATCTACGAAAAGTACAAGGATGCTATGTACGCTGTCGCATATTCATTATTGAACGAATCCGCTGCCGCAGAGGATGTTCTGCATGATGTTTTCGTAACTTTTGCCAGAAGCGCGCCGAGGTTCAGATTCTATGGCTCATTGAAAAACTATCTTATCACCTGTGTTCTTAATCGCTCGCGTGACATGTTCCGAAGCAAAATATACCGAATCGTGGAAGTCGAGCGAGCCAGAAGCAAGCCGGCCGAGGGGACTAATCCCCAGCAGCAGGCTATTAATGATGAATACGAGATTCTTTTGACGCACGCTCTGACAGAAATACCGCTTCCTCAAAGAGAAGTTATTATTCTTCATCTACACGGAGGTCTGAAGTTCAGAGAAATCGCTGACATCCAGGACGTATCAACTAACACTGTTCAAGGCAGATACCGTTATGGCTTGGAAAAACTGCGTTCAATTCTTGACGGACAAATTCAATAATGAACGGTTTTGAAGACATCGAAAAAAAGATAAAAAACATCGGGCGAAAGACCACGCCCGATACCGACCAGAGAATCCTCGATGATGCCTTTGCTTCTCTGGAGCAGGTGCCTCGAACTCACCCGGCACCGGCTGCGAGCATACTTATCCTAAGAGCTGTTGCCGCAGTGATAATAATCCTTGTAATACTTGGTCTTGTTTTTATTTTCAGCAGACCGGTGCAACCGCCCAAAAAAATTGCCAAGCCTTCTGTCATTACTGAGACAACACCTGAACCGCCAAAGGAATTGAGCGTTTCAGAACCAAATACCGAACATGGTTCTCGCGAAGAGACCGTTAAAGAATTACAGAAAGAGCTTGAACATATGGTTGTGCTGGCACAGGCCGGTGATGTTAACGGCCTGTTGGTCGTACTCGATGAAGGCTCTGTCCCGGCTAAGATGCTCGCCGCCAATTATCTTGCACAAATTGGTGACCTGCGTGCCGCAAAAATTCTCGAAGCCCTTGCTGTTGAGTTGACACCCGACGACCCCAACAGTGTCTTTGCCATTGCTGCTAAGACAATCAAGACTGAGCTTAAAGAATCATCTGCACAACCTGAACCTGCTGTCGATATTCCATCTGAAGCAGAAACTGAACCTGTCAAACGCAGCATCTCCGGCTGGCTTGTTGATACAAATGGTATCGAGATTACCGGCACTATCCAAATCGGCAAAGACAAAGTTCTCACGGACCAGCAGGGCGGATTCACTATTGCTGAACCAGACTACAAAAGCTTCTTTTCAACTTTCGGAAGGGTGCTTAGCAGTGATGGAAATCTTGGAAGTCTTTTCGTATGGCAACATTCAGCCGATATGAACGAAGTCGAAATCGTACTTCAGGCTTTTGCAGGTATCAAGGGAAGGGTAACTAATAGCAATGTCGAGCCTGTAAACGACTTCAAGCTGACATTGTCACCGTATGTTACAGACCAAACCTTATACAATGGAGATCTGGGCGAAATGCCCTGGAGGGAAACGATGAATCCGGACGGGACGTTCGAAATCGAATCTATTCCGGTAGGATTACCGCTCGGATTAAGCATCACAAAACCCGGCTTCAAAACCGACGTAAGTCTCGATTTGATTGCTGGTCAAACACTTGATTTGAATGATGTGGTACTTGAACCTTTGCCGGGTTTTCATGATGGTATCGAATGGGAGTGTTCACTCGCAGGTTATGTTCTCAACGAGAATAACGAACCCCTGGCTGACGCTTCCGTTTCCGCCATCATCGGCGAAGAGCGTTACCAGACAACAAGTGACTCCAGAGGGTGGTATGAATTTAAGAACCTGCCGAATGATGTGGTTACACAAATCGTTCCTTATTTCGACGGTTACGGGAATAATCTGTTCGGCTATGACCGGACCGACTGTAACAGCCGACTGGATATACAGATGTTTCCGCAAGCTTATGATTGGTACGGCCAGCCTGCGCCGTCTCTTGTTGTCAGGAACTGGCTTAATTGCGAACCGTTTGACCTCGAATCACTGACCGGCAAAGTCGTCCTGCTTTGTATGGGGCTCGATTGCAAAAGCAATGATTGCCTGCGGGAGATTGAACAGTTCCACGAATATTTCAGCGACCAAAATGATTTGGTCATTATCGCTGTGCACGAATACATAGAGCCGAATTCACCAAAGGAAGATGAATTGCTAAACCTGATTGAATCACTGGAATTTGATTTTCCCATAGCCATTGATGAATATATGGACGCAGCAGAAGAAATGGTCTTGCCGGAGTATCGCCGGTTGGAAGGGGATCGCATTTCCATTAGAAAAAGAGGCCTCAGTAGTTCCGGAGCTGCACATTCGGTTTATCAAGTCAGGCAAAGGCCCGCATATTTCCTGATTGACAAAGCCGGAATATTGCGAGTATCTATAGCAGCAGAAAACCTTTACGAATGGATTGATCGGCTTCTGGCTGAATAAAAAAAGATAAAAAGAAGGGGGTCAGGACTGCTCTGCAAAGAGCCTTTTTGGCGGCCAATTTCTGCCATCGAAAGACCTTTTGAAGCAACTTTGAATTTTCTAAAATTTTTTATTTTTTCCTTGCAATCTCTACAGTTGTAGAGTAGTCTCTTCAATAGTAGATAATAAAGGAGACTCTTATGGCCAAAAAACGATATGACCTTACCGAAGCCGAATGGGACATTATATCCGCCATCTGGCTCAATCAGCCCTGTGCGGCGCCGACCGTAACCGAACATCTGCAGAACAAGACCGGCTGGTCTTACAGTACCGTAAAAACACTGATGGACCGAATGGTCAATAAGGGCCTGCTTAAAACTGAACGAATCCGCAATCTTATCCTGTATCGCGCCGCTATTACAAAGCAGCAAGCCCGAAAAAACGAAATAATGCGAACTGTAAAGCGTGCTTTCGACGGTGCTCTGACGCCGATGATGCAGTTCCTTATCGATTCAAACGAGCTTTCAGAAGACGAGTTAACCGAACTGGAGAAAATAATAAAAACCAAAAAAGCAAAGAAAAATTAGGCACAAAGCAGCAAAGGTGCGAAGGCACATAGAGTCCGTGAAAATCCGTGGTTAGGTAAATTTAACGAGATACGAGCAACGAGTCACGAAATAATTTGGGAGGTATAAATTATGAATGCGGCTATCGAATATATCAATGCAATCGGCGGTAGCTTCGTCAGATTCGCCTGGCCGATGCTTATCCAGTCGTCTGTGTTAATAGTGATTTTGCTGTTAGTCGATTTATTGCTGCGAAAACGTGTCCGCGCCGTCTTTCGCTACTGGCTCTGGATGCTTGTTTTGATAAAACTCGTCTTACCAGTATCGCTATCAACGCCGGCCAGCCTGGGAACCATTGCCGGTGATAAGCTCAGCCTGCCTGCTGTTTCGCCGAGGGCATTTAATCCGGAAAATCAGTTATCTTCAACGGCTGCACAGCCGGCGCCGACAGAAACACAGCCTCTAATACTTGTTCCTGAAGATTCGCGCGTATCGCCCAAACCAATGTTTGCAGCAGCAACACCTGTGCCGATTCTGACTTGGCAGGCGGTGGTATTTTTAATCTGGTTGGTTGTTGTCGCGGCAATGCTGCTTTTACTGGCCCAGCGGGTAACGTTTGTATATGGTCTTATCAGACAATCCCAAAAGGCAAACTCTCTTTTAACCGAGGCCCTTGAGTTCTGTCGCAAACAGATAGGCCTAAGACAGCAAGTCAGTCTCAAGGTATCACCCAATGCGACCAGTCCGGCCGTTTGTGGCCTGTTTCGACCGGTCATTCTTGTGCCGAACGATTTGGCGCCGTCGTTAGGTTCGTCGCACCTGCGCCATGTTTTAATGCACGAGCTTGCCCACATCAAACGAGGCGATTTATGGATAAACCTGGCCCAGACATTGCTGCAAATAATCTATTTCTACAATCCGCTGCTCTGGCTAAGTAATGCTGTTATCCGCCGTGTCCGCGAACAGGCTGTCGATGAAACCGTTCAGGTCGCCCTTGCTGAAAAAGCGACGCAGTATCCCGAAACGTTACTGAATGTTGCAAAACTTGCCTTTGCAAGACCTGCATTGAGTCTGCGTCTTGTCGGTGTCGTCGAATCGAAAACAGCCTTGAAGCAAAGGATTAAGAAAATGATTGAAATGCCCATCCCCAGAACCGCAAAGCTCGGAATAGTGGGTTTACTTGCTATCTTTGTCATTGGCGTAGTTCTATTACCGATGGCAGGGGCTCAAAAAACAAAAGGTGGTCAGTATAAAACAAGAACATCGTCAAGCAACACCCCTACGGTAGTTAAAACTATCCCTGAAGCATTTAAAAATGACGTTTCGCCAAATCTTAGAAAAATCAAGGTGATGTTTGATCAGCCTATGATGGATAAATCCTGGTCGTGGGTAAGATGGAATTATCCTTACCCGGAAAGCACTGGTGAACCTTATTACAACTCTACAAAAAATACTTGTACATTGCCTGTTATACTCGAATCTGGAAAGGCATATTTTGTAAGGATAAATTCCGAGCCATATATGAATTTCAAAAGTGAAAAAGGAATATCGGCCCAGCCATACGTCTTGGTTTTTGCAACCAAAGATGAAAATGGCAATCCAACGGTTATCCCGCAGGAAATGCTTGACAAGGCGAAGCAAATAAATACTGTCAATCCGATTCCATATACACAGGAGTTAGTGGCCCAAATAAGACCGGACGGAACAATTGATTTTGTTACTACCGTTAGAAGTATTAATGAGAGTGACTCGGTTATAACAACTACAAACTTTATAAATTCTGATTTTGTAAACGTTACGTCTATGAGTGACGGCAAAGACAGACCAATTAAATTTACAACTACGCATGATGGCGATCACTATAGCTATCATCTTGTATTCAATGAAGCGGTTAAGCCCAAAGAGTTAATGGTTTATTCGCACAAGGGCACAATGTCCGGGTTAGTAAAGCCGGTAAATGGTCTTGAAAATACGTATCGATATTATATGAAACACTGGCCGAGTACCGGTCGACCAACACGCAGAATTGAAACATTTATTTTGCCGAAAGGCGCGAAGCTTATTTCTACTACACCGTCTGATATGGGCAGAAACATGCAAAACAGCCGAATCGAACTACATGTAGATGAAATAATACCGGAAGGCAAAAGTATCACAACAGCATTTGAGTACAGCTTAGCCACTGACGAGTACCATGAAGAAATTGAGCTGGCCTGGGACGACGGCAAAAACGCAGGAAAATGGAGT
>CAZNXD010000081.1:0-7175 GCA_964576935.1 uncultured Pirellulales bacterium
TCATATTCTGCTGGCTCGGCAGGTAAACGTGCCACGAATTGTTGTTTTCCTTAATAAGGTTGACCAGGTCGACGACCCTGAGCTGCTTGAGCTGGTCGAGTTGGAAATTCGTGAGCTGCTCAGCAAATACGAATTTCCCGGCGACGAAATTCCGATTATTTCAGGCTCGGCACTCAAAGCTATGGAATCAGAGGGCAAAGACGACGAGGCCTGCAAGTGCGTCGATGAGCTCATGGTAGCTGTTGACGACTATATCCCCGTCCCCGAAAGAGCGGTCGACCTGCCGTTCCTCATGCCAGTTGAAGACGTCTTCAGCATTAAGGGCCGAGGTACCGTAGGAACAGGAAGAGTCGAGAGAGGCAAAGTAAAGGTCGGCGAAGAGGTGGAAGTAGTCGGCATAGAAAAGGAAATAAGAAAGACCGTCTGCACAGGCGTTGAAATGTTCAACAAAACGCTCGATGAGGGACAGGCCGGTGACAATATCGGAATCCTCCTCAGAGGCGTTGAAAAGAAAGACCTGCAGAGAGGGCAGGTCGTTGCTAAGCCCGGCAGTATTACTCCACATACAAAGTTCTATGCGGAGGTCTACGTTCTGACTAAGGAAGAAGGAGGCCGGCATACGCCGTTCTTTTCCGGTTACAGACCGCAGTTCTATTTCAGAACAACTGATGTCACCGGCGCTGTGCATGCTCTCATGAGTCGTGACGGAAAAAAGGCGGAAATGTGCATGCCCGGTGATAACATCGCAATGGACGTGGAAATCATCTCACCTATCGCGATGGAAGACGGACTCCGGTTTGCTATTCGTGAAGGAGGAAGAACTGTAGGAGCTGGTGTCGTAACAAAAATACTTGAGTAACCGGCTGAGAAGTCAGAACAAACCAGGTTAAATCTGCGCTGTTACGAAAGGCCAATACCTGCATTGTTGAACGGTATCTTTGTCTGCACGATGGCAGGATTTGGCAAACCGGGCCCGATAAGACCGGATAAGAGGATGTAGTTTATGGCTAAAAAGAAAAGCAAACGTGAAAATGTGTGGCTCGAATGCTCTGAGTGTGGCGACAGAAATTACCGAACTTCGGTTAGTGTCGCTGAGGGTACTCCAAAAATTACACTCAAAAAGTTCTGTAAACGCTCGCGTAAACGCACCGTACATAAAATAAGACGAAAATAGTCATTCTTATATTAAGGCTCAGGAGTAAATTGAGACCAATGAATTAGGCCAGTAGCTCAATTCGGCAGAGCGTCGGTCTCCAAAACCGAAGGTTGGGGGTTCGATTCCCTCCTGGCCTGGTTGAGGTTGTTGTGAGTCATTTGGGACAGGCTGTAAAGGATTGATAGCTTCCGGCAAGGATTTGAAATGAAGTTTGAAATTTATAAACGTGGTCAGGGAAAGTACACAAGGCTTTGGAGTGCGTTTGCATGGGCGCTCATAGCCGCTCTCGGATGCTATACGCTATATACAAAGCTCCATGCAAATGACCCAAAAAGCATCGACCCCAAGGTATGGCTGTGGATGCAGACAATGATACCGGCCGGGCTGTTTGTCATTTTTAGCGCAATCATATTCTGGATCGTAAACAAGCCCTCAATTGCTGATTTTATGATTTCTGCTGAGGGCGAGATGAAAAAAGTCAGCTGGTCAAGCAGAAAAGAAATTGCCGTTTCAACCGTCGTCGTAATTTTCGTGGTAATACTTATGGCGATTTATCTGGGTGTTGTGGACATTGTCTTCAGGTTGTTCTTCTCGGAAGTAGTCGGAATTTAATACCGAACGTCTTATAGGCGGGATTTAAAATGCAGTGGTACGTTTTAAGAGTCCAGTCGAACAAAGAGATGCACGTAAAGGAAGCGCTCGAGCACAAAGTGCAGGCTGAAGGACTGAATGATGTCATCGGTAGGGTTGAAGTGCCTGTCGAGACCGTAAAGCGTATTCGCGGAAGTAAACAAACCGTCCATAAACGAAAACTCTATCCCGGGTATGTCTTTATGGAAATGGACTCGACCGAAGAAGGGAGAGTGCCCGAAAAGGCATGGTTCATGATTAAAGAGACCAGCGGAGTCGGTGATTTTATCAGCACGGAAGGTATTCCAACGCCCATGAGAGACACCGATGTCGCAAAAATGCTCTCGGAAGCTGAAAAGCCCGAACAGGCGCCCAGCATCAAAGTCGAGTTCGAGCCCGGAGACCAGATAAAGATTCGCGAAGGCGCCTTTGAAAACTTCGAAGGCGTAGTAGATGCGATTGACCAGGAACGTGGAATTGTAAAAGTTGTGGTTAGTATATTCGGGCGAAGCACGCCGCTCGACATCGAGTACTGGCAGATAGAAAAAATATAACGTACGGGATTTTTAGATGGCAAAAGAAATTGTAACTAAAATTAAACTCCAGGCCTCGGGCGGCCAGGCAACACCCGCTCCGCCAATCGGACCTGCTTTGGGGCAGCATGGCGTCAATATCGGACAGTTCGTTTCGCAGTTCAACGACCGGACAAAAGATATGAACGGAACGACTGTGCCTGTAGTCATAACGGTTTTTAGGGATAAGAGCTTCTCATTTGAAGTCAAAAGCCCGCCCGCTGCCGTCCTGCTAAAACAAATGGCCCAGGTCGCAAAAGGAAGCGGAGTTCCGAATAAAGAAAAAGTCGGTACCGTCACCGCCGAACAGGTCAGGCAAATTGCAGAGCAGAAATCCAAAGACCTAAACGCCTATGACATAGATGCCGCCGAAAAGATTATCAGAGGTACTGCAAGGAGTATGGGAATTGAGGTAGAAGGTTAAAAGTCAAAATTAAAAGGAAATCATCGCAGCTTCGCTGCGATTCAAGTGGTTTTTAGTTTTGCGTTTTAAGTTTTAAATTATTGGTGCTTACCACGGCAAAATAGTGGCAGCGATTAAAATTCGCGAACTAAGGAGTAGTTGATGGCACAGAGAAGTAAACGATACAAAACCGAGGCCGAAAAGGTCTCCAAAGAGCCTGTGACCTTGGCCGAAGCCGTTGAAAAGATTAAATCTTTCAACTCCGTCAAGTTCGACCAGAGCATCGAGTGCGTGCTCAATTTAGGTATCGACCCAAAGCAGGCCGACCAGATGGTCCGAGGCTCGATTTCTCTGCCCCACGGTATAGGAAAGCAAAAGAAAGTCATTGCCTTTTGCGAGGATGCGGACATTGAAGCAGCAAAGAAAGCCGGTGCAATTGAGGCCGGTTGTGACGATCTGATAAAGAAAATTACAGGCGGATGGATGGATTTCGATGTCGCTATCGCTTCACCGAAGGTGATGGGAAAAGCCGGTAAGCTCGGCAGAATATTAGGGCCGCAAGGCAAAATGCCTTCGCCTAAGAATGGAACCGTAACAATGGAAGTGACTAAAGCCGTCGCCGAGTTTGCTGCCGGAAAAATCGAGTTTCGAAGCGATGCCGGTGGAAATATACACGCCGTCGTCGGTAAACAGTCCTTCGATTCGAAAAAGCTCGTTGAAAATATCGAGGCCTTTGTCTCGCACATAAAGAAGGTTAAACCGGCCTCGGCCAAGGGAACGTATATCAAGAGAATGTCTATCTCGGCAACCATGAGTCCGGGTGTCAATGTTAGCGATAATATATAGTAAGGTGATAATATGAGTAAGTTTGTTAAAGAATTGCTTCAGGCCCAGCTCCAGAAAAAGTTCACCGACGAGAACATTAGCGATTTTCTCGTAATTAGTACTAAGGGCATCGGCGGTGTTGACAATAACGTTATGCGTGGCCAGCTAAAGGAAAAGGGAATTAAGCTCTTCGTCGTTCGCAACTCGCTGTTCAGAAAAGCCCTCAAAAAAAGCGGCATGGAATCGGCTGCCGACCTCTTCGAAGGTCCTTGTGCGATTGCCTATGGCGGTGACAGCATTGTTGACGTGGCCAAGCAGATATTCGAATGGGGCAAAAAGCTTGAGGTCATTCAGATTAAAGGAGCATACCTTGAGGGTGATACTCTCGACGCAGAAGCGGCCGTGAGCCTCTCGAAAATGCCGAACAGAGCGGAATTACAGGGACAGGTTGTTATGCTTGTCCTCTCACCCGCAAGACGAGTTGCATCATGTGCGGTTAGCCCCGGCGATAATTTAGCCGGATGCATTAAGTCGCTCATTGAGAAAAAAGAGAAGGAAGCCGCTTGAAATTAACTTTTGAGTTTTAAAGTTGCCCGTACGGCTGCCCCCGAAAGGGGTTAAACGAGACAGTGGAGTCTCGGCTACCGCCCGGCATTGAAACATAGGAGTATGTGACAGATGGCTGAAGAAAAAGTCAAAGAACAAGCAAAGGATGAAAAGGCAGAGGCTAAGGAAAGCAAAAACGTCAGTAGTGACATCAAAAAACTCGGTGACAAGATTGTTGGTTTGACACTTATGCAGGCCAAGGAGCTTGGTGATTATCTCAAGGACGAGTATGGAATCGAGCCCGCAGGCGGTGCTGTTATGGTCGCTGGACCTGCCGCTGCAGCCGGCGCCGCTGAAGAAGTTGAGGAAAAGACTACTTTTGACGTTGTGCTGAAAGAATTCGGCGAAAAGAAAATTCAGGTCATTAAGGAAGTAAGGGCCTTGACCGGACTGGGACTTAAAGAAGCTAAGGACCTCGTCGAAGGTGCGCCAAAGCCTGTAAAGGAAGGGCTCACCAAGGACGAAGCTGAAGCTGCCAAAAAGCAGCTCGAAGCCGCCGGAGCAGTAGTCGAATTAGCATAAGTTAATAAACCCAAGGGTAATTTTGGGGACTTAAAATCGTGGGTGGTCATGAGGCCAATGTGCCCATTGAATGCATTTTGCGTGATTTTGGGAGTTTAAGATGATTGGGCTACCGGTTCGCAATTTTGGCAAGATCAAAGATGCCGTCGAAATACCAGACTTGGTCGCACTGCAGAGAGACAGTTACGATGCTTTCCTGCAGCCTGACGTAGAGTCGACCAAAAGAAAGCGTCAGGGCCTTGAAGAGCTCTTTCGGGAAATCTTCCCCATTGAAAGTTACGACAAGAGCCTGAAGCTTGAGTATCTCTACTACCAGCTTGAAGAGCCGCGATACACCATAAAACAGTGTCGCCAGCTCAGGCTCACTTACGGCTATCCTTTGAAAATCGGCTGTCGACTCAGCTCCGCCGAGGGCCAGGACCTTGCCGAGCAGGCAATATACCTTGGCGAGATACCGATTATGATTGGCGGCGGTGAGTTTATCATCAACGGCGCCGAGCGTGTCATCGTCAGCCAGCTTCACCGTTCACCCGGTGTCGATTTTCTTATCGAGAGCAAAGAAGGCGACCGCATACTGCACGGCGGAAGAATTATTCCCGAAAGAGGAAGCTGGATTGAGATTGGCGTTACCAAAAAAGACGTCCTTGTAGTCAAAATCGACCAGTCCAGCAAGATACCTTCGTCCGTCTTGCTGCGTGCTATAAGCGAGGAGTTCGGAACCACCGAGCAGATTATCCGCTTGTTCTATTCCACCAAGTCTGTCAGCGCCGACAAATTATCACCTGAAATGTGGGCTGTCGGGCCGATTGTCGACACTGAAAGCGGAGAAATAATCGTCAAAGCCGGAGCACAGATCGGCGAAACTGTCAGTTTGATACAGCAGAGCAAAATCAAAAAGGTCGAAGTAATCGAGGAAGTTCGTGACGCGATTATTTTAAACACTTTAGCCGAGGATGAATGTCAAAGTCACGAGCAGGCCCTTCTGAGATTCTACATGAGGCTGCGCCCCGGCAATCCGCCGAACGAGGAAAAGGCGCGCACATTCTTTGAAGAAAAGTTCTTTGACATGAACCGTTATCGTCTGGGAAAAGTGGGGCGGTTCCGATTGAATCGAAAGTTCGGACAGAACGTTGACGAATCTGAGATGACGCTTAGGCCGGAGGATTTCCTCAACACGATGAAGTACATCATGGCCCTTCGAAATAACGAGGGCGAAGTTGATGACATCGACCACATGGGCAACAGAAGACTGCGCACGATTGGCGAGCTGGCCAGCGATGAAATCCGCAAAGGTCTCCTTAAGCTGCGTAAGACCGTCCAGGAACGAATGAGCATAAAGAAGGAATCTGAAGAACAGCCTCGCATTGCCGACCTGGTCAACAGCAAGAGCGTCGCCAGTGCCGTCAATTATTTCTTCGGACGCGGCGAGCTTAGCCAGATAGTGGACCAGACAAACGCATTGAGTCAGTTGACGCATGAACGCCGCCTCTCGGCTCTCGGCCCGGGCGGTTTGAATCGACGACGAGCCGGCTTTGAAGTTCGTGATGTTCACATCAGTCACTATGGCAGGGTCTGCCCGATTGAAACGCCCGAAGGTACAAACATCGGCTTGATTGCTTCGCTGGCTATATTCGCAAAGGTTGACGAATACGGATTTCTCTTGACGCCGTATTCGAAGGTCAAAAATGCAAAGGTCACCGGCGGGGTAGAATACCTTCGTGCAGATGAAGAGATGCGCGCCATTTTTGCTCCTCCAAGTGCTGTCGACCCCGAAACCGGGAGGATACCTGAAAAAATGGTGCTTGCAAGGCAGCAGGGCGAGTTGGCGCAGGTCTCGAACCAGGATATCGATTACGTTGACGTCTCGCCAAAGCAGATTGTCGGAATGAGTGCTTCGCTTATTCCGTTTTTAGAGCACGACGATGCCAACCGTGCGCTGATGGGTTCGAACATGCAGCGCCAGGCCGTACCTTTACTCCAGACACAGAGGCCTTTAGTTGGAACCGGAATGGAAGATGTAATCGGACAGCATTCAAGTATGGTTATCCGCGCCCGCAGCAGCGGCACGGTTACAGCCGTCGATGCGACAAAAATTGTCATTAACAATACCGATGAATACAAGCTCGAGAAGTTTGTCGGACTTAATGAACGAACATGCCTCAACCAGAAACCAGTTGTCCAGCTGGGCGACAAGGTCAAAAAAGGACAGGTCATTGCCGACGGTGGTGGAACCAGTCATGGAACGCTGGCGCTGGGCAAGAATGTCCTGGTTGGTTTTGTCTCGTTCGACGGTTTCAACTTTGAGGATGCCATTATTATCAGCGAGAAGCTCGTAAAAGATGACAGCTTTACAAGTATTCATATCGATGAGTTTACCGCTGAGGTTCGGGAAACCAGATTGGGAAGAGAAGAGTTCACAAGAGATATTCCCAATGTCAGTGAGAAGGCTCTGAGGAATCTC
>CAZNXD010000082.1:0-7161 GCA_964576935.1 uncultured Pirellulales bacterium
CCTTTTACGAGGCAGTTTGATAAACAGATATGTCAATCTTTGGGATAACAATTATTGGATACTCTATGGTAAATGGCTCGCCGCCCCGCGCGACCCCACTATATTTCAGGCTCCAATCAAAATTGTCGTACGCCAAACGGGAGACTCTATCATCGCAACAATTGTGGAGTCAGGGTTCATCGCGCGCGATAATCTTCATATCACCATTCCAAAGTTGCATCAGTACGAAGCTCGGTATATCCTTGGAATATTCAACTCCCGACTTATCGACTTCGTATACACCATTATGAACCCTGAAAAAGGCGAAGCCTTAGCCCAAGTTAAAAAGCGCCATGTCGAAATCTTGCCAATCAAAAAAATCAACTTTGAGAATCGTTCGGATGTAGCTATTTATGAACAAATGGTCAAACTCGTTGATAAAATGCTGGGTTTACACAAAAGATTGCAGTCCGCCAAGGTTCCCGCAGAAAAAACAAAAATCCAGCGACAAATCGACACCACCGACAAACAAATCGACCAACTCGTTTATAAATTGTATGACCTAACCCCCGACGAAATAAAAATCATCGAAAATTCTGTAAACTAAAATCCCGCCTGCCCCGCACCAAATAGGCTGTTACTGCCTGCGGTTCGGATACACCTTATATTATACGCCTTTGCGGCGCATTCACTATCGGTTTCCTCATCGCGGCCTCCGGCAGCAACAACAAAACATTTGGTGCGTGGTAATCCTGTCAAAAAATAACCGTGTAAATCCGTGTCTAACAAAAGTCCGTGTTCGTCTGTGTTTAAGTCAGGGTTCCTCAGTGTCCCAAAATCCGCGAAATCCGCGGTTAATTTCTTCTTGTATCTGGTTGGGTGGGGTCGTAAAATACTCATCGGCCGGGAGGAATCGGCCATTGGAAAGATATCACTGAGATTTCAGGCGTTTCACTCCGAACCGCAAGTTTGTAAGTGATGGAGCGTTTGGAAGGCTCGGTGCTCTTTGTTTCTACAGAGAGCACCGCAGCTAATTTCTGCACAAAGCTGCGGTCGCCTCGTACAACTCTGGCTATAGCAAAGGGCATCGCTTAGCTTTCGCGTCCATCAAGGGCTCTTGCGGGCCTGGAGTGAGCGTGATTGCGGCGGTGCTCTTTTTATATGCGCCGACATCGCACGCTAAATAAATGGGAAAACAAGGGAGCTTAATCCAGGAGACAAAAAAATCCACGGTTTAGGGAATTGCCGTTTTAGTGCTTTGTATTTGTTTAGGATTTAGAGTTTAGGATTTAGGATTTGCTCGGTTTCAGCGTTTAAATAAATGGGAACAAAAATATGGAGCGTAAGGACAATCTCGCAAGCGGTCGAACAGGTCTTTCTAAAATGAACCTTTCTACTTACAGAGAGCTAATCGAAAGGTTCCTTTCGTTTGTGCTGATAAAATGTGCCTGCTACACAAACAGTAAACGATTAGCCGAGACTATCGCCGTCTATATCTTCGCAAGTGTATATTACACGCTCGAGCGGCTGGACAGCCCAAACCAGATACCACAGGCTATTAACACCATGGCCGACGTTGTGGGAAAGGATTTAGCAGCCGGGGCAGATAAGCCCGTCAACGGAGAGCTGTTATTCGAGGCGAATGCACTTCGTTCGGCCAGGGCGCTGAATGAGCTGGAGATGGAAGAGGCCCTTGTCATTATTCTTTATTACGTTGAGAAGCTGAGTTTAGCTCAGATAGCATCGATAACCGGTGGTACGACCGGCCGGATAATAGAGATACTTGACAGAGGCCAAAAGCTGTTCATAGAGAGCCTTGCGAGATTCCAGCCGCCAAGGACGAGGTTCTTAGTCGATGAGGTAAGGCTTCGCATAGATTATATAGTCGGTAGTTTTGACCGGGACCACTTCGAAAAGGTAATTGCTTCTGTCATGAATTATCTGATAAGACGAAATTGACTGCCAACCAAAATCTCCGTGGCTAATTTTTCACGCAATACACAATACGCGCGACGCAATACGATCACAAATCCGCGTTAATCTATTTCCTTGTTCATCTGCGAAAGCAACGAGCCCTGTATCTTATTAAGCACAAGGAGGTTATCCATGCAATCTCTGACTCTCTGCCTTTTTTCGATACGCCGGTCTTCAAGTTTCTCGCCACCAACTACATTTGAACCCTCAGGCAAATGACTGCTGTGGACAGGCTTAGCATGATCGTCCGGCTTTTTTGCTGAATTTTCCTGTGACATTATTCACTAATCTCCTTATTGACAAATATCGCAATCCCGTATAATATTCTTCGTAAGTACATAAAAAGCACTGCAAATATAACGCAAATGCGAATGATGTCAACTATAATTTTCGTAAATACGAAGAAATAATGAGCAAACTTGACGCAAATGCGATAATTAGGCGAATTCAAGAGCTCCGCGAGCAATATGCCGGCCCCCGCGGCAAGACCAAATTTGCCAAGGCCATCGGCATAAGTCCTTCTACATACAGCTATTACGAGAATAACAGAATCCCGCCGATAGAAACGCTCCTCCGCATATCCGAAGTAACCGGAGCTGATTTACACTGGCTGTTGACCGGTTCTACCGGTTCCGGCCAGGGAAAAACGCAGCATGGCGGTCCTAATGCTGCTCTACTGGCGCATTTAGCCCGGTTACTGTCGGAGCATCCAGATTTGGTTGAGCCAATTTCGGCATTTATCGAAATTTTGGGCGAGAAAAAGGGGTTCGAGAGGCAATTGCAACCGGAGCCGTTATCTATCCCTCAAGCTGCCAGGCCCGATTGGATTCCTGTCCTTGGAAGAACAGCGGCTGGAATGGTGCACTTCTGGCCGGAAACCTCTATGACTGACCCGGAATCAGCAGTGACTGAACTTGATGATTTGGTGAAAAAGTACCTCGGCAAAGAGATCGCTCGTCGAGAATCCGGGGATTTATCTGTCGACCTTCAGGCAGAGGATTTATCACAGGGTCTGAGAAATGCTGCGGCAACTCTGATTCGTGTTCGAGGTCAAGATGAACAGGAGTTAGTTGAGTTTATCGAAGCTGCTGAAATTTATCGCGCTTTTCCGGACAGCTTTGCTTTGCATATAGATGGTGACAGTATGTCACCGAGGATAAATGATGGTGACATTATTATAGCAAGCCCCTCGCAGCCGGCGCGTCCCGGCCAGATAGCAATAGCAAAAGTATCAAATCAAATCGGCGTGGCCTGTAAGCTGATAAGAGAAACCGATGACACTGTTCATTTGATACCCATTAACGAGCACTATGAAACTAAAGTCATACCCAAAAAAGATTTGCTTTGGGCCCTTGCTGTGCTCTGCCACATAAAGTTTTAATGCCCCACGGATTTGCCCACATTAGCCACCGCGCAGCTCGGCAAGGCAACTACTGCAGAAAAGGTGACCTGAGTCGATTCTGGCAAGCTCATCTATGGAGATGTCGCCGGCACCACAGCAATCACACGAACCAGTTTGTACCGCAGGGACTGCAACCGGGGCTTCTTTCAACCCGGCTAATTGTACGGCCAGTTCTGCTCGCGCGTTTGCTTCGCGCCGGGCTATTTCTTCGGCCTCGATTCGGGCTTGCTGTTCGGTTGATACTTTTTGCTGAATTTGCTCCTGAATCTGTTTGTGCGACTCAATTTCACGCTGTTTATCACTAAGCTTTTGTTGCAGTTCATCGATTTGCTGCTGATATTGCTGTAATTGTTGTTCGGCCTGTTTGAGCGAGTCCTGCATCCGGGCTTTGAGCTGCTCCAGCTTTGTTTGAGATTCGGTCTTTAGCCTTTCAACTTCAGCGGTTTGCTGAGTCCGGCTTTGCTGCAATTGGGTCTTTAGCTCATCGATTTGCTGCTGTGCGGCCTGGGCGGCTCCGGTTAAGGACTCTTGTTGTTCTTCTGTAATCTGTGCCAATTGTTTTTTGTACCGCTCTATCTGCTCTTGCGAAGCAGCTAACTTCTGCTCAGAAGTAGTCAACTCGTCGTGAAGCTTCTCGGCAATCTCAGCAATTTGCTTTTTGGATTCAGCCTTTAACTGACTAAGCTGTCGGCTATGCAACTTCTTCTGTTCATCTAGGGCCTGCTGTAAATCCTCTATCTGCTCATCGTATCCGGCTTGTTGTTGCAGCTGCCGATTGAGTTTATCAACCTGTTCTGTTTGTTGTATCTGAGCTTGTTCGAGCTGTTCGTTCAACTCGCTGATTTGTTGTTTGGCATTATTTTCAACATCGTCGATTTTAGCTTCGTATGCTCGTACAGCTATAGCCATCTGTTCCTGATGTTCTTCAAGCTTTTGTTCATACTCATTTTTGACGCGGCTAATCTGCTCAGCAGCGGCATTTTGAACATCTGTTAATTGCTGTTGGCGTTCAGCCTTTAGCTCAGCGATACTCTCTTCGTATGAGCGCTTCATCTGCTGCTCTGCATCAACCCTCGATTCGTCTATCCGGTTTTGCACCTGGGCTTTGAGTTGTTCAACCTCCTCCTGAACTTGAGATGATGACTGCTGGAGTTTTTCTTCATACTCGTTCTTGAGGCGGCTAATTTGCTCGGCAGCGGCATTTTGAACATCTGTTAATTGCTGTTGGTGTTCGGCCTTTAGCTCAGCGATACTTTCTTCGTATGAACGTTTCATTTGTTGTTCTGCGTCGGCTCTCGATTCGTCTATCCGGTTTTGCATCTGGGCTTTGAATTGCTCAACCTCCTCCTGAGCCTGAGAAGATGACTGCGCCAACTTTTCTTCATACTCAGTCTTGATGGTTTCAACATCCTGCCGATGAGACTGTTCTGTTTGCTCAAGGCGCTTTTGAAGCTCATCTATTTGTGCTACGTATTCGTCTTTAATTTGAGCAGTTTGCTCTTCGGCCTGGGCTTGTAGAGCCTCCGATTGCTCCTGCAATAGGTGGTTTATTTTCTCTCTTTCCTGGTCGACTTGATGCTGGGCCTGCCGCCGGGCTTCTGCAATTTCTTGAGACGCCTTTGCTTGGGCCTCTTCAAGCTTCTGTTCGGCCTGGATTACTCGTTCTTCAGCTTGTTCCTGCGCTTCGGCAACAACCTGAGCAGTCTTTGCTTCGACTTGTTCGAGCTTCTGCATAACTTCGGCTGCTTGTCCTTCGGCCTGGGCCAGTTGTTGTTTTAGTTCAGCCTCAACCTGCTCAAGTTTATCAGCAGAATCTTTATTTAGCTCAGTGATTCTCTGCTGGGCCTGAGTCTTTGTCTTCTCAAGTTGTAATTCCGATTCCTCGGTAATGCTTTGAATCCGGGCCTGGAGCTCTTCCACCCGTTCGGCACTTTTCTCGGCAAGTTGCTCGGCTTGTGCGAGTGCTTCTTCGCGGACCCGCAACTGCTGTTTAATCTCTTCAATTTGTTCCTGCAACTGCTGCTGCCCGGCCTTGGCATTCTGTTCTGAATCGAGTCGCGTTTTTCTTTCTGCGTCAAGCCTTTCCTCAAGCTGCAGTCTGGCCTGTGTAAGCATTTCGAGCTGATGTTCCAGTCCAAACCTCGCTCTTTCAGCCTGCCGAATTTCCTGCTCGTCATTTTGCCGAGCCTGCATTTCAGATTCAAGCCGCTGTTCGATGTTTTGTCTTGTCTGGCTCTGCTGTTGGATTTGCTGCTGTGCCAATTGTAATGCGTTAGCGTTAGCCTGAGCCTCGGAAAGTGCGTTTTGATGCTCCTGCTGGAGTTCACTAAGCATTTGTCGGCTCTGTTCAAGTTGTTGATGTAGTGAATTAATCGACTTTTCGAGCTGCGCTCTGGCGGCCGCTTCAGCTTTGGCTTTGGCCTGGGCTTCAATTCGAGCTTCGGCAAATTGTTCGGCTTTGGCCTGAGACTGGGCTAAAGCTTTATCCTTAGCCTCGAGCTCTGCTTCAACCTTTGCTTCTGTTAAGACCTTTTCTTTTTGTTGCTGTTCCAGCTGAGCCTCGGTTTGTTCTAATCCCCGGCGCATCCGTTCGATAGTTTGATTTGCATCGGCAAGGCTCTGTGATTGTTCGGTAAGCTGCTGCTCTATACTCGCCACCTGTTCGGTATAGCTCTGGATTTTTTGTTCAGCTTCAGTGGACGTCTGTATCTGCTCTGCCAACCGAGCTTCGAGCTGTTCTTTTTCGAGAACCAGCTGCTCAGTAAGCTTAAGAGCCTGTTCTTTAGCTGCAAGACTTTCGGCGGCAATTACCTCTGCGGCTTTGAGCTTCTGGCTCTGCGCCGCAATTTTCTTCTGGGCCAGAGCTCTTGCGCGTCCGACCGCCTGGGCTTTACGCTGTGCGTTTTCCCTGACTTTCGCCCGAGCCTCAGCTTTGGCCAGCCTGGCCGATTCCTGTGCATCCGCTATCTGCTGTTCGGCGTGTATTGTAGCGCTTCGCTGAGCCTCGAGTTTTTGCTCGGTGCTGCTTAGCGCTTTTTGAGTTTGATTCAGCTCGCCCTGTATCTGTTCTATATAATCCTGATGCTCTTGGTTTTGCTGTTCGAGCCGGGTTTTCAATTGGTCAATATTTCGTGAATAGTCTCCTTCTGCCCATTCAATTTGTGATTTTAAATCTGCGACCACCTGGCTGTGCTGCTCATTTTGTTGCTGTAGCTGTTGTTCAAGCGATTCTATTGTCTGCTGGGCCTGATTCTGAATTTGAGTTATTTGAGCCTGCTGCTGCGATTTGAGGTCTTCGACGGCTTCGTTATAGGCAACTTCTCTTTGGTGCGATTCTTTCTGAAGCTGCTCGATTCTTTCTGCGGTTTCACTCTGCAGGCTGGTAAACCTCTGGTCGGCTTCGGCCTGCATTTGAGTTATTTGCTCTTGATACTGACGCTCCAGGTTCTCGAGCTGTTGTGTATTTTCCTTCTGCTCTTCGCTTCGTCTGCTTTGAAGCTGCTCGACAATTTTCTCGTGCTCGGCTTGTTGCTGTTCGAGCTGTTCGGTGGTTTCTGTTCTGATTTGGTCGATAGTCTCTTCTGCTTTTCTACCGGTGCGGTTGATTTCATCATTCATTCGAGCAGTTAGCTGACTGACTATCTGGTCGGATTCAGCTTTGACTCGCGCAATAGTCTGAGCGGCTTGGGCTTTTGTATTCTCAAGTGCCAATGCGTAATCATCTGCTTTCTTCTGCGCGTCTCGAGCTGCTTTGATTTGTGATTCAAGTTGCAGCCGAATTTGCACCAGCGTTTCACTCTGGTCCT
>CAZNXD010000083.1:0-7079 GCA_964576935.1 uncultured Pirellulales bacterium
ATCGAGCCCTTACGCTCTAATCAAAGAAAACAGGACATAAAGCTGCTGGCAAAATATTTTCTGAAGAACTCGGATATTTGCCCGAAAAAGAGCTCAAAAATCAAATCTCTAACCCCTTTGGCAATAGAAGCTCTCGAAAAACATGATTGGCCGGGAAATGTCAGAGAACTGGAAAATGTTATCGAAAGAGCGATACTTCTCGAGCAGAAGGACAGAATAGGCCTGGGCAGCATTGTAATCGAACACAACGAAACAATGGTTCAGCCCAGCGGCTTATTGAATAAAATCGGAGATTTCTCGCTCGCCAAGGCCGAATGCGAGCTTATTGCACGTGCCCTCAGCGAAACCGGCTGGCAAAAAACCAAGGCCGCCGCCCTTCTTGGCATCACAAGGGCGACTTTGTACGCAAAAGTCAAACAATATAACATAAAGAAAGAAGTCGCCTCAAACCATCAACCCGCACAAACAGCCGCACCATGCCCAACTGCAGTTGCTGTAAGTTAATCCCATGTCAGAAAATCGGGCGACTGCGTATAGAATCCTGACGGTCTCATGTCTTAAGAAAATTCGGCCTAATTCCCCAAAAACACCTTTTTTAAAGCTTTAACGCACTGTAAATCACCATCTCAGTCATCCGCTGAGCATCTGGCATAACCGTTGCAGTACTTTCGCAAAAAGGACCTATGCGCTGCGCCCACATAACATGTGGTGTGCGTCTCGGTCTATATAGGATGACTATGGCAGAAGAAGAAAACAAACAGAATCAAGACAATACTCCTGATGGATACGACTTAGATAGTAGCCTACAGGATTCGCAATCCAATGAGACTGCGAGCGAGGATGCATTTGCAGGCGATGAGAACCTTCTTAACATTCTCGATAGCGCAGCTAACGCAGCCTCTGAACCCCAGACATCGACTCAAAACAACGCCGATGCTCAGGTTGAGCCGCATCGGTTCCTGACCACTCAGAATATTCTAATCACAGCTATGGTTCTGATAATAGCCATGCTCGCCTGTAGCCTATTCAAAATCACGTCAACTCCACGAAACAGGCCGTCCATTTCATCGCACCCTAAAGTAATAGCTCAGGATCCAGCAACACTCGCAGCTATATCTCAAGATAGCCAATCTGTATTAGACCAGGACCAGGATAATCAATATGCTGATGAAACTGAGCAGCCGATTTCGCTGAGTTTGGCAAATGATTATCTCATCACTGAAGATTATGACAGAGCATACAGCCTTTACAATCGTCTCTTCGAGGCTCTGCCTGATGATAAAACCGAGCAATCCATCAGAGACTTTTTACAATTCAGAATGGCCGTATGTCTTCGGGAAATGGGGCACAGCCATCAAGCTGAAAGATTGTTCAGAACTGTATCTAAAAGTAACTCCTGTCCGTTACGTCTCATTGCAAACTACTATAGAGCACTGATTGAGCTTAAAAGAAATCAATTCCTGGAAGCCCGTGCCTGTGCCTACAGGGCAATGGTCCTTACACCAGCCGTTACGGCTGATACGCACTGGGCTTTGCAGCTCCAGAGAGACTGTGCATTCATTATCAGCCAGGCCATAACCCGCAAGACACTGGCATTAACCGACACCGATAAAGATATCCCCGAAGAGCTTTGGACGCTGCCTTTACCAACCGACCCCTTTATTAACCTGACAAAACAGCAACTGCATACTTTTTTGAACTCAGGCTCAAAACAACTCAACAATGCGTTAATGGGCCCACAAGTACAAAAACTTGAATCTGATGACACCGTCAATCACTTTGCCATAACAAGCTCGGCCGCACCTCTTGAAGAATTAATGGCCCGATTTGCCGCTAATGCCGACCTCGACATACATTGGAACCTCCAGTCGCATTCAAAGGATTTGCTAAGAAAACCTCTCGCTTTACATCTGCCTGACGTCACCGCAAGTGAATTCGCGACAATCGTAACCGGCTGCGTCGGACTGTTCGCACACATTGATACTGACCGCGAAAAAACTCTTATCACAATTGATAATCCTGATGACTATACAAAACTGGCTGAACACATTTCTGTGTTAAGCGATCGGGGAATTCCACTCTGGCAGGAATACCTTATCAAGTACCATGACGACAAACACGTCCCCAACGCCCATTTCGCTTTGGCCTTGTTGTTAGCACAAAGGCAAAACATCCCCGAGGCCATAGAACAATTCAGAACAGTAGCTAACCGGTTCCCGTATTCACGCTTATCTCCATACGCATTACTGCACACAAGCCGTCTGAAAGCCAATATGCACGACTATTATGGTGCCCGTGAAGACCTCAAGCAGCTTGTCCAGCAATATCACGATATGGGAATAACACCAAAGGCATATTTATATCTCGCTCATGCCAGTACCGAGGCAGGCCAGCACAGACAAGCCGCGAAAACTTATCAAAAGGTTTACAACCTTGACTTTTCTTTTGAATCAAAAACCATTGCCGCCTTTGAGGCCGCAAAATGTCTATATCAGATTAAAGACTACGCCGCTGCTCAGACATGGCTAAAAACATATATAAACCTTGTCAAAGACACTCAACCAGACGATTTGCGCCATGCTTATTTATTGCTGGGCAGAACGCAATTGGCGCTCGGAGAACCGCAGAATGCCTGCCAAACATTCGCTCTGGTTCTTTCAGAACAAATCAACGATAAGGAACGCCTCGAAATTGTCCATGCCTTAGCCGAGAACCAGGACCAAAGAGGTAATCTTATCCTCGCGCTGGATGTCCTTGAAACTATAAGCACAAGTCAACTCTCTCAGGAGCAATCAACCGATACTTTGCTGTTGAAAAGCCAGATACTGCGCAAAATGGGTCTGGTTGATAAAGCCACTGCACTTATAAGCAATAGAGCAGGTTACCTCTTCAAACCACAACTTCAGGCCAAAGCATACTTCGAACTGGCTCAATGCTGCATTGAAACCGGAAACCTGAAAGCGGCACACGCTCACCTCGCCACTATCCTCTCCTTAGCCAAACCAGGCATTTTGATGGAGCAGGCACAGCTTGAACTGGCGCGTATTTCGCTGAAACTCGGCAAAAACGAACAGACCGTATCGCTGTGCTCAAAAATACTCAAACAAACAACATCAGATGATGTGCGCCAGGAAGCTCTAAACCTGCTTGCGACCGTGTATAAAAATCAAAAGAGCTACAATAAGGCCCTGGAAGCCTTGTTAGCTCAGTCCAGCCGGACAAACCTCGACGACAACGAAAAAACTCTGCGAAGTGATGGACAAACAATAAAACTCGAGTCCAACGAAACGGACCTGGAAAAACAGGATAGCTGAAAGTGACAAAAAAAACCAGCACAACTCCAATATGCCTTGTGATATTGCTCATTCTTACGGCAGCTACAAATGCACAGATTCAGCCGGAGCAGCTTGACCCATTAGATTTGCTGCTTGCAGAGTCCGGTGAAATTAAGCGCCCAACAACAACCACGGATATCGTAGAAACTTCTGAAGTAGATACCACCATCGCTGTCAAGCCTACTAAGCATCATCCAAACGCACTTACAAATTACAATGATAATTTTTTATGGCTGAGCTCGGCTAATTTTGCAAGCAGCCTTGAGCAGTTATCCCAAGAAAACACAGGCGATAATAACAAGATTATCATCCCCCAAGACCATAATTTGATTGATGCGCAGATCGCCGCCCCGGTTACCGATGATAAAAATCAGACGAGCAGCACTCTTCAACAAGTGATAAAACAAGTTCGCTCCATAAGATTTGAGCCCAAAGAAGAATCCTCTGAACCTGTCACCGAAGAAGAGCCAACAGTTACTCCTGAATCTGACGATGTTGACACCGGTCAAACCAATCCAGACGTCACGCAACAACAGCAAATTCAACCGCCCCAAACCAAACAACAGCAAACCGCACCGAATGACATTATTGACGAGGCAATCCTGAGACAAATAGAGCTACTCACGGAACACCCCGAACAGGCGAAAAATCCGCTTCTGCTTGCAGAGGTGCTGGCCCTTAGTGGACATCATGAGCAGGCGGCAATCATGTACTGTGAAGCACTTAAGCGTTCTACCGAAGGCCAGTCGCTCTCAATTCATGACAAAGCCTGGCTGCTCCTACAGACCGCATCCTGCCAGAAAACTTATGAGGCTAAACAGGCCCTGAAGACATATGAGGATTTGCTCGAACAGTGCCAGGGCTCGCCATGGGTGTCTGTTGCACAAGCTCAAAGCGACTTGCTCAACTGGTTACTGACAGAAAAACCGCAAGAGCTTATCGAATTGTGCAAGAGCGAATTAAACATGGCTACTAATCAGGAATCGGAAAAACAGAAAAATGCACAATAGCGAGAAAAACACAGAGAAGGCATCCGGACACAAGCAGTGCACCGTAAATGTCCTTATAGTCGATAACGACCCTCAATTCGAGCAAACAATACTCAAGGTGCTTGCTCAAAAAGGAATTAGAGGAATCATCGCCGAAAATCCCAAGGCCGCATCGGACCGGCTTGAAAAAGACTATTACCAGCTCGTTTTCCTTTCGGCTCAGGTCTGCCCCGAGATCAATCCCTTCCGTCATTGCAGCTTGCTTAAAACAATAAAGGCAATCAGTCCCGAAACGCCGGTGATTCTGACAACTGAACTCGACAAGTTTAAAAAGAATAATCCCGGTGAGCTCATTTCATCTACAGTCAACGCCATCCGAGCCGGCTATCAGGACTTGCTCCTAAAGCCTGTCGAGTCGCAAAGGCTCGAGAACATCCTGGACCGATTTGTTCCCAACCATAGCGTTAACTCAATAGCCTCCGCAAATGAAAACACGCATAATCTCTATCATATTGTTGGTAACAGCACAAAACTGACACAAACCGTGAAACTGGCAAAATGTATCGCATCAACATCAGCCCCGGTTTTAATCAGCGGTGAAAGCGGAACCGGCAAAGAACTCATCTCTTATATGATACACCGGCAAAGCAAAAGAGCTGACGGCCCGTATGTCAGAGTTAACTGTGCTGCACTAAGCGAGTCGCTGCTGGAAAGTGAGTTATTCGGCCATGAAAAAGGCGCTTTCACCGGAGCTTACACTCAGCGAAAAGGCAGATTTGAAATGGCACACGGTGGAACACTGCTGCTTGACGAGGTTACCGAAACACCGGCCAGATTCCAGGCGAAACTGCTGCGAATCCTCGAACAGCAGGACTTCGAGCGCGTGGGTGGAAATGACAATATCAAAGTTAACGTTCGAATAATAACTACCACAAACAAAGACATAGTCCAGGAAGTAGCTGAGCAGCGGTTTCGCCAAGACCTTTATTACAGGCTAAGCACTGTACGGATAGTAGTTGCTCCTCTGCGTGAACGACCCGACGATCTGAAGGATTTAGTATGGCACTTTGTCAATATTTACGCTGCTGAAACCAATCGGCAAATAACCGGACTTGACCCCGCCATGATGGAAATTTTTGCAAAATACCACTGGCCGGGCAATGTAAGACAGCTAAGAAATGTCATCAGAACTTCGCTGATACTCGGCAGTGGAGAAACATTATCGTTAGCGGACGTATCGTGGCTGTTCGACGAATTACAGTCCCGTACACAACAAGCCGCCTCACAATCTGAAACCTCGGCACAACTACCATCCGCTCAATTAGGCTCCGTGCCTTTGGAGCACGTTGAGCGGCAGGCAATCATAGAGACGCTACGCCAAACCGACGGCAACCAGACTAAAGCGGCCAAGGTGCTTGGAATCAGTGACAGAACTTTAAGATGCAAAATAAAAAAATACCGTCAGGAAGGAATTATGCAACCTGCATGAGATAAAGTGCAACTTGTTACTGAATCGTTTTGACCGATAGCACAAAGGAAAAGCATATGCCTGAAGAAGAACAAGCCAAGCAAGAAGAACAAAAAACACAAGAAGAACCAACTGGACAAGCAGAACAAGTAAAAAGCGAGTCACAGAATACTCCTGCACCCGAAAAGAACTCGGGTGGGCTTTTGCAATGGATAATCCTGGCTGCCGCTATTTTGGTGTTCGCAGCAGTTGGTTTTATACTTGGACGACTCCTTAATAAAGGCCCTGTCACGGCCGAAGCACAAACCGCGACTCAGCAGGAATCGGAACAACAAGACAAATCAATGGACCTGTTGCTCGATAAAGCCGCCGGCACAAAAGGGTGGTACTACGACCTCGAAGCAGTCGCTACAAATCTGAGTGAACCGGGTTCTACACGCTATGTCCGAGCCGCCCTTACACTGGAAATGTTACCGAAGGTAGACAAGGCAAAGGCCACAGGGTTCCTCGACGAAAGACAACCGATAATGATAAACCTGCTAAATATTTACTTCGCAGGTCTTACAGTTGAAGACCTCAACAGCAACAAAGACATGCGGCGTATCCAGGCCGAACTGGTCGACATCTTCAATGAAAGCCTTTTCCCGGACGGCAAGCCTTTGATAAAGAGCATTCTATTTAGGGAGTTTGGCGTACAGTGAGCAACGGAGCAAAAACAATCTTGCCCAGAGAAAAAATTCAGCAGCTGCTCGCAGCAGTCGGTCAAAATAAGCCTAAAGACAACTCCGAGATTTCAGCTACAGACTATGACTGGAATCAGCCGCATTTCTTCAACGCCGAACAACTCGAAAAACTCAATGAATTCGCAAAGGCCGCTGCTGATGCCGCGGCTGATCGGTTTGAGCACTTCTTTCAGGCAGACTTCAAGGTTGATGTCAATTCAATCAAGCAGCACTATGCCGGTTATTTTGTCAACAGAACCATCGAAGACGCGAAGAAAGGCCACTATCTGACACTAAAGGATTCGCAGAACTCATCCTGCGGACTCACGGTAATACCGGCACAAACTGCGAATAACTGGCTCAATTTATTACTGGGCGACTCCGAATCCAGAGATGAAACTGATGGCAAACTCTCCAAACTCGAAACATCGCTGCTTACTGATATCACAAAGTCACTGGCCGGGGCAATAATAAGCTCGAGTGACCAGCTGAACTTCCAGCCGGACAGCAATATAACCAGCAATACTTTTTCATTGGACATAGGTGACTGCGAAGAGCTCTTAGA